>JBBRUE010000279.1:0-8154 GCA_038248085.1 Myxococcales bacterium
AGGTCACGCTCGAGGGTGAAGATGCGGGCTCGTGGGTGCAACCGCTCGAGCACAAGAACTACGTCGGGCACGTGACGTTGATCAAACAGCGCGTCTCGGTCGTCGCGCGCAACTTCTTGCCCGATGGAGGGCGCGAGTCGGTCGAGCTGCCGTTCGAGTTCGACACCACCACCGGTGACCTCGCGACGTTCGTGCTGGTCGACACCACGCCCCAGCGCATCTCGATGAACGTCACGGTCGCGAAGCAGACGCAGGGCGCGACCTTCGGCGAGAAGGTGAACCAGGGGCTGGCGAACGTCGAGATCGAAGGCGGCGTCGACACGGGTGGCGACTGCGCGGCCGACCTCGGAGGCGCGGCGGGCACGAAGGTGAAGGTCAGCCTGCGCGACGACACGAGCACCGACTGCGATGGCACGGTCGATCAGTACTTCACGCGCCCCAACGGCGCCGACGAAGAGGCCACGCCGTACTTCGTCCACGGCAACGACGGGCTGCTGGTGGCCTGGGTGCCGGCGGCGAAGGTGAACGCGGGGCTGCACGCCGCGGGGAGCGCCCTCGGTCAGGGCGCCTCGCTGCTCGGCGGCTCTTTGCCGGGTGGAGCGGTGATCAGCGCGGCGGTCAGCTCGATGTACGTGCTCAACGCGCACGGCTCGCACGGCGCCGCGCAGGTCTCGCTCGACGACACCGTCATCGCGCAGGACCTCGCCGCGGGCGCGATGGTGCGCATCAAGCCCACCGTCATCGCCAGCGCGATGGGCAAGCTGAAGGGCAAGATCGCCCGCCCCGGGGACACCGGCATGGTCGCGAAGTTCACCGTCGCCGGCGTGACGCAGTCGGTGCTGCTGGGCGAGATCCTCACCGGGCCGTGCAAGCCTCCGTACCTGTGCGACTTCCTCAACGACGAAGACACGCTGCTGACGGTGTCTGAGAACATCGGGGGCTCGGCCACGGTGCTCAAGTCGGCGCGCAAGGGGTGGGACGGCGTGGTGAAGGGCGGCAGCCGCTACGTCGCCGCCAGCACCACCAGCGTCGAGACCCGCGGGTGTGTGGCCGTCTTTCCGCAAGATGACAGCTGCGTGATGGGCGCGGCGGTCGTGAGCTCGGTGGGCTCCCTCGCCGGCGGCGGCGGCGGCGCGGCGGCTGCGTCGTACGCGCGTACGGGTCAGGTACTGCAGCCTCCCGCGAAGACGCTCGGCGTCCCGTTGCGCTTCGGCATCGAAGAACAGGGCGTGGTCGCGCAGCGCTTCTTGTGGGCTGACCCGCCCGGGCTGACGCCGGTGCAGGGCGTGAAGACCAGCGGCTTCGTCGTCATCACCCCTGGCGCTGCGGCCGATGGCACCTCGATTGACCGCCGAGCGCTGTGGTTCATCGACACCAGCGTCTCACCGTGGACCGTCTCGGCGCCCGCGCTGTCGCTCTGACCGCGTCGAAGAAGCAGCGTGATGGCTCTGGGGGGTCGTGCGTCGCGAGGCCCACCATGCTGTGCAGCTCCGCCGGCGTCACTGCGGCACTGTGCAGTGCCCGGTGTCTTTCGCTGACGCCCTCGCGCCCGCTCAGCTCGGCGTGATGATCACCAGCCAGCTGCTCACCCCCCCGCTTCGCGCGCTCGTGTTCAAGGCCCCGCCGGCAGTCAACTCCGGTTGGGCAGAGGGGCCGTGAGCAGCGTCAGCGCACCTCGCGGATGAACTCGCGCAGCTGCGGGTAGATGGTCTCGCGCCACCGCCGCCCGCTGAAGATGCCGTAGTGCCCGGCGCCCTCGGCGACGTAGTGACGCTTCTTCGCCTCGGGGACGTTGGTGCACAGCGTGAGCGCCGCGCGCGTCTGCCCGGGCCCCGCGATGTCGTCGAGCTCACCCTCGATGGTGAAGAGCGCGGGCGTCTTCACGTCTTCCGGCGCGACGCGGAACTCGCGGCCCTCGAAGCGCACCTTGAGCTCGCCGCGCGGCAGGGCGTGCTCCTGGAACACCAGCCGCACGGTGTCGAGGTAGAAGCCGGCGTCCATGTCGAGCACCGCGTTGTACTCGTCGTAGAACGCGCGATGCGCCTCGGCGCTCTCGAGGTCGCCCTTCACCAGGTCGAGGAAGAAGTCCCAGTGGGCCGTGGCGTGGCGCTCGGGGTTCATCGACACGAAGGCGAGGTGCTGGAGGAAGCCGGGGTACACCCGCCGGCCCGCGCCGGGGTACCGGGAGGGCACGGTGGCGATGAGGTTGTTCTCGAACCACTTGAAGTCGTGGTCCGTCGCCAGGGTGTTCACCTTGGTCGGGCTCTGCCGCGGGTCGATGGGGCCGCCCATCATCGTCACCGTGCGCGGCAACCGCGCGTCACCGAGCGTCGACATCACCGAGATCGCCGCCAGCCCCGGCACCGTCGGCTGGCTCACGGCCACCTCGTGCACCTCGGGCCCGAGGTGGCGCATGAACTCGATGGAGTACGCGACGTACTCGTCGAACCCGAAGGGCCCGGCTGAGAGCGGCACCTGGCGCGCGTCGTTCCAGTCGGTGATGAAGACGTCGTGCTCGGGGAGCAGCGTGCGCACGGTGTCGCGCAGCAGCGTGGCGTAGTGCCCGGACAACGGGGCGAAGAGGAGGATCGTGGGGTCGCGCGGCCGCGACGCGAGGGCTGCAGGGAACTGGCGCTCGAACTTCACCAGGCGGCAGAACGGCTTCGTGAGCTCCACGTGCTCCACCACGCTGACCTCGTGGCCGTCGACGGTCGTCGAGGTGAGGTTGAACGGGGGCTTCTCGTAGTTCTTCCCCATGCGGTGCATCAGCTCGAGGCCGGCCGAGAGGGGGCGCGAGAACGGCGTCCACGCGAAGGGGCTGGCGGGGTTGCTGTACAGCCGGGCCATCGCCTCAGCGGAGGCGGAGATCGGCTCGAGCAGGGATCGCTGCAGTTCACGGAGTTGATAGAGCATCGGTGCGTCAGTTCCTTCGGTCGTTGTGCAGTGCACTCTGTATCTCAGCGAGGAGAACGAGCCGTCTATCGCCGAAAATGGTGCTATGCACAATGCGACATCACCGCACCTGCAGCACGCAGTCGGGTAAAGGCCCCGGCATGTCGCAAGTGCTGCTCGATGCCATTCGCGCCGAAGCCAAACCCGCCCTCTGGGCCCAGGGGGTGAAGCTCGCGCGCGCCAACGCGGCCGCGCTGGAGAAGGTGACGGGCCAGGAGCACGTCTTCCGGGTGAAGCCCGCGGGCCGGCCCGTCGCGCACACCGTGTACCTGACGCCCGATGACGCCTGGGAGTGCTCGTGCGATGGCGCCTTCGACCCTTGCGAGCACGTGGTCGCCGCGGCGATCACCCTGCAGCAGGGAGGGGAGCGCGTCGCCACCACCGCCCAGACGTGGACCCGCCTCGTCTACCGCTTCACCCGGCTCGACGGTGGGCTGACGGTCACCCGCGAGCTGCTCCACGCCGACGGCCAGGTCGAGCCGCTGCCCGGCTCGTTGCAGTCGATGCTCGCCACCGGGCAGACCGGGAAGCTGCAGGTCGAGAACGGCGATCTCCTCGCCGACCGCATCCTCGAGCGGCCGTGGCGCGGGGCGTTGCCGCCGGAGCGGCTCGAGGGGCTGCTGGGCCTGCTCGAACACTCGAAGAACATCCTCCTCGAGGGACAGCCGGTCGGGTTCTCGACCGAGGTGGTGTTGCCGCGGGTGAAGGTGGAGGACGACGGGAGCGAGGTGGTGGTCACCATTCACGCCGACCCGCGCATCTCCGAGGTGGTGAGCCCCGGCGTCGCGCGCTGCGGCGAAGTGGTGTGCCGGCTGGGCGAGGTGGCGTTGACCGGGCCCTTCCTGCACCTGCTGCCCAGCGTGCGGCGCTACCCGGCCACCCAGCTCGGCGAGCTGATGAGCCGCATCCTCCCCGAGCTCGCGCAGCGCTTCCCCGTCGACAACCACAGCAAGCGGCTACCGCGCATCGATCGCACGCTGGAGCCTCGCATCGAGCTCCAGCTCGCGCAGATGGACACCGGCCTCAACGTGTTGCCGGTGCTGGTGTACGGCAGCCCTCCGACCGCGCGCGTCGACGGCGGCCGGCTGGTGCACCTCGGCGGCCCGCTGCCGGTGCGCAAGGAGAGCGCCGAGGCGAAGGTCGTCGCCCAGCTCCGCGACACGATGAACCTCGTGCCCGGCCGGCGCACCATGCTCGACGGGCCCGAGCTCGCGCGCTTCGTCGACAAGTTGAAGGGCTGGCGCGGCGGGCTCTCGGGTGACGCGCGGCGCATCGTCGGCGCCGGGCTGACGCTCACCCCGCGCTTCGAGGTGAGCTCCCTGCTCGACGGCTTCGGGGTGCCCCGCGCGAACTTCGCGCTGCGCTTCGAGGTCGAGGGCGGCGCGAAGGACACCTTCGTCAGCGGCGAGGCGGTGCTGCGCGCGTGGAAGGAGGGCCTCGGGCTGGTGCCCATCGAGAGCGGTGGCTGGGCCCCGTTGCCGCAGGGCTGGCTCGATACCAACGGCGCGCGGGTGCAGCAGTTGCTCTCGGCGCGCTCGGAGAACGGCACCGTGGCCAACCACGCGTTGCCCGCCCTGGCTGATCTCTCGCGGGAGCTCGAGTTCCCCGCGCCGGCAGGCCTCGACAAGCTGCGCCCGCTCGCAGAGGGCTTCGAGAAGCTGCAGCCGGCCCCGGTGCCGGACGGCCTGGAGACGGTGCTGCGCCCGTACCAGCGCCACGGCGTGGACTGGCTCGGCTTCCTCAAGAGCGCGGGCCTGGGCGGGGTGCTCGCCGACGACATGGGCCTGGGCAAGACGCTGCAGACCATCTGCACGCTGGAGAAAGGCACGCTGGTGGTGTGCCCCACGAGTGTGCTCCCGAACTGGCGCGCCGAGCTCGCCCGGTTCCGCCCGTCGCTCTCGGTGAGCGCGTACCACGGGCCCGGCCGCACGCTGACCGACGCCGACGTGACCCTCACCACCTACGCGCTGCTGCGGCTCGACGTGGAGGTGCTCGCCGCGAAGCAGTGGCGCATCGTGGTGCTCGACGAGGCGCAGGCGATCAAGAACCCCGACAGCCAGGCGACGCGCGCGGCCTACCGGCTCAAGGGTGACTTGAAGCTCGCGGTCACCGGCACGCCGCTGGAGAACCGCCTCGAGGAGCTGTGGAGCCTGATGCACTTCACCAACCCCGGCCTGCTCGGTGGACGGCGGGAGTTCGGCGAGAAGTTCGCGGAGAAGATCGAGGCCGGCCACGCCGACGCGACGCTCGCCCTGCGGCGCATCATGGCGCCCTTCGTCATGCGCCGGCTCAAGAAGGACGTCGCGCCCGAGCTGCCGCCGCGCACCGAGGCGATCCGCTACGTCACGCTCGAGGACAGCGAGCGCGCCGTGTACGACGCGGTGCACGCCGCGACGCGCGCCGACGTGGTGAGCCTGCTGCAGAACGGTGGCAGCGTGCTCAAGGCCCTCGAAGCGTTGCTGCGGTTGCGCCAGGCCGCGTGCCACGTGGCGCTCGTACCGGGGCAGGTGGCGAAGACCAGCTCCAAGGTGCAGGCCCTCGTCGAGGCGCTGCAGACCGCGGCGAGCGACGGGCACCGCGCGTTGGTGTTCAGCCAGTGGACCACGATGCTCGACCTCATCGAGCCGGAGCTGAAGGCCGCGGGCCTGACGTTCTCGCGCCTCGACGGCTCGACGCAGAACCGCGGGGAGATCACCGAGCAGTTCCAGGCCCCCGGCGGTCCGACGGTGCTGTTGATGTCGCTGAAGGCCGGCGGCGTGGGGCTCACGCTCACCGCGGCCGATCACGTCTTCCTCGTTGACCCGTGGTGGAACCCGTCGGTCGAGGCCCAGGCCGCCGATCGCGCCCACCGCATCGGGCAGGACAAGCCGGTGTTCATCTACCGGCTCGTGTCGCAGGGCACGGTGGAGGAGCGCATCTTGAAGCTGCAGGACAAGAAGCGCGCGCTGTTCGAGGCGGCGCTCGACGGCGGTGCGGGGGCCGCGGCGCTCACGAAGGAAGACCTGCTGGCGCTCTTCGAATGAGCCTTCGAGCTTCAGGTCTCCGGTGCGGGGCTGATCAACAGGGGCAGCGTCCGGTCTGAGGTCACCACCACCTGGCGGCAGGTCGTCTCCGTCTCCGTCTCCGTCTCCGGCTCCAGCGTCGCGACCGGCGTGAGGGATGGGTGGCGCGCCCCGCAAGTCAGGAGTCTGACGCGCTGCCCAGGTGCTCGAAGTGCAGCGCCCCCACTTCGCACCGTTAGCAATTGGGTGGGGTGGGTTGCACATGGCTATGAAGTTGACGCTGCAGTGGAAGCTCACCGGTGCCGCCGCGATCGTCGCCGGGATGATCGCCGTGGGCACGATGGTCGGGCAGGTCGGCATGTCCTTCGGCGTGAATGCGCAGCAGCGGCTCTTCGATGAGACGCTCCCGTCGCTCAACGGCTCCTGGCGCCTGCAGGACGCGGTCGCCGAGGTTCATGGCGCCGAGCACGCCCTCGAGGCTGTGCCCCCGACCGCGACCCCGCGTCACCAGGCGGCAGCGCAGGCGGTCTCCCTCGCGTGGGACGAACTCCACGCGGCCCGCGAGGCGATGCAGCGTGCCCCGCGTGACGTGACCGAGCAGCGCGGGTGGGACGAGCTGGTGGGTTCCCTCGTCGCGTGGGAGCAGGCCGAGGGCGAGGCCCGCGATGTCGCGGCCAATCGCTCGCGGGGGCTCATGACGAGCCTGATTCGCGAGCGCTCCGCCCGCGCCCAGCAGGCCCATGAGCGGTTCAACGGCGAGGTCTTCGAGATGCGCGCCTTCGTCATCGGGTCCGGCGCCCTGGGCATGCTCGTGGTGCTCGCGCTCGGCGCCTGGTCGGCCCGCCGCATCTCCAGCGCGCTCAACACCGCGGTGGTCGCCATCTCGCTGGGCACCGAGGAGGTCGGCACCGCCACGGCCTCGCTCACCACCAACTCCGAGGCGCTCGCGCGGGGCTTCACCACGCAGGCCGAGGCCCTCGAGCGCACTTCCTCGGCGATGACGCAACTGACGGCCATGACTCACCAGAACGCGGGGAGCGCGGGCCGCGCGCGGGAACTCATCGACGGCGCGGCCACCCACGTCGCGCGCGCCAACACCTCGATGCAGTCGGTCGTCGAGTCGATGGACGCGATCGCCAGCACCGGCGCGGCGATCGCCTCGATCACCAAGTCGATCAACCAGATCGCCTTCCAGACCAACCTCCTCGCGCTCAACGCGTCGGTGGAGGCGGCGCGTGCCGGGGCCGCGGGCGCCGGCTTCGCCGTCGTGGCCAACGAGGTTCAGGCGCTCGCCCAGCGCACCGGCAACGCGGCCCGGGAGATCTCCGGACTCATCGAGGGCTCGACCCTGCGCATCGCCAGCGGCATCGCGCTGGTGAAGAAGACCAACGAGGCGTTCCAGGAGGTCGTCGAGTCGGTGCAGGAGGTCGCCGGCATCATGGGGCAGATCAGCTCCGCGTCGGCTGAACAGGCGAAGGGCATCGACGAGGTGGGCGGCGCGGTCACGAAGATCGACGTGGCGACGCAGCAGAATGGCTCGGCGGCCACCCACGTCGCAGACGCGGTGCACGGCCTCGAGGACCAGGCCTTCGCGCTCTCGGGCGCCGTGGACGACATCCGCGCGCTGGTCGATGGGCGCGCCGCGGCCTGACGTTCAGGAACCCGGGCCCCGCGGGCCACTCACCGAGCGGTAGAGGGGCCACACCAGCTCCTGCCACAGGGTGCGGGTGCCGACTGGCTGTACCCCGAGCTCCAGCGGCGGCTGGGCGCCGTCCTGGAACGTGCGGAACAGGCGGTCCCACAGCACGGTGTGACAGCCGAAGTTCGAGTGGCTCTGCGCGAGCTCCGCCGAGTGGTGCACCGCGTGGTAGCGCGGGTAGTTGACGATCAACCCCAGCGGGCCCGGAGCGAGGTCGAGGTTGGCGTGCGCGAGGATGCCGAGGATGCCGCCGAAGTACGTCGCCGCCACCACGTCGTCGGCCGCCACGCCGAGGGCCATCAGCGGCACCGTGCGGACCACGTGGAACAGCACGTTCTCCACCGGGTGCGTGCGCAACGCCTTGAGCCCGCTGAGCTCGGTGATGACGTGGTGGGTGCTGTGGAACTGCCAGAGGAAGCGGGAGTGGTGCGCCGCGCGGTGGAGCCAGTAGTTGCAGAACTCGACGACGGTGAACGCGAGGAGCACCCGCACCACCACCGA
>JBBRUE010000280.1:0-8142 GCA_038248085.1 Myxococcales bacterium
AATGCCTGCGACGTGTGCGTGTCGCCGCAGACCTGCCAGCTCGGTCGCTGCGCCTCGACGGTGAGCTCGGGCGGAGGCGCGGGGGGTGGGACCGGCGGCGGCACCACGGGCGGTGGCACCGGGGGAGGCACGACGACGGGCGGCGGCACTGGCGGTGGAACTCCGATGGGGGGCGGCACAGGAGGTGGCGCCGGCCCGCACACCGTCACCGGCCGCGCGACCTACGACTTCGTGCCCTCGCGCTATGTGCAGGGCCAGGGCGGCACGCTGTACTTCAACCAGACCGTCGCGAAGCCCATTCGCAATGCCGTGGTGCGCGTGGTCGAAGGCGCCACCGTGCTGGCGACCACCAACACCGCGGAAGACGGCACCTACGCGCTCGCCTTCACGTCCGGCGGGGGCGCGATCCAGGTGCAGGTGCTGGCCCGCACCTCGACGCCGGCGATCCAGATCGAGGACAACACCGACGCCAACGTCACCTGGGCCTTCGGCAGCACGCTGGCCAACGGGGCCACGACGCTCGACCTCAACGCGACCCACGGGTGGACGGGCACGGGCTTCACCGCTGCCAACCGGCGCGCGGCGCCCTTCGCGATCCTCGACTCGATGTACACCGCAGCGAAGGCCTTCATGGCCGTGCGCACCGTCGCCTTTCCCGCGCTCAAGGTGAACTGGAGCCCGAACAACGCCCCGCAGGCCGGCAACAAGGCGCTCGGGCAGATCGGCACCTCGCACTTCGCCTCCAACGAGAACGAGATCTACGTGCTCGGCCTCGCCGGCGCGGACACCGACGAGTTCGATTCGCACGTCATCGTGCACGAGTGGGGGCACTACTTCGAAGACAACCTCTCGCGCTCCGACAGCCCCGGTGGTCCGCACGGGAGCGGCGACGTGCTCGACCCGCGCATCGCCTTCGGGGAGGCGTGGGGCACGGCGCTGGCGGCGATGGTGTTGCCCGAGACGATGTACACGGACTCGATGTGGAACGGCGGCACCCTCGGCGCCTGGGGCTACGACGCAGAGACCATTCCCTCGCCGACGGACGACCCCTCCCCCAGCGGCTTCTCGGAGAACGCGGTGCTGCGCGCGCTCTACGATCTCTACGACACGCCCGCTGATGGCGCGTGGGACCAGGTCGGCGTGGGCCTCGGGACCGTCTACGACGTGCTGACTGGCCCGGAGCGGACGACTGATGCGCTGACCACGATGGCGTCCTTCGTCACCGGCCTCAAGGCGCGGCCCGGCGCCAACGCGGCCGGCATCAACGCGGTGCTCGCCCACTACAGCATCGGCCCGGTCACCACCGACTTCGGCGTGGGCGACAGCAACCTCTCGGGCATGTTCACCGCGTCGCCCATTCCCTACACCGGCGGCATCGGGCTCATCGGCGGCCACCCGTCGAACTCGTACCAGCAGAACCAGTACTTCGTGTTCACCGGCACCGGCCGCACCACCACCATCACCGGCAACGCCGCGCAGGACGTGGGGCTCCAATGTTATCGCCGGGGCACGTACGTCGGCGGGGCAGATGCCACCACCAGCGGCACCGAGCAGTTCAGCCTCGCCACCACGGCCGGCGCCACCTACGTCGTGGTCGTCGTCGGCTACGGGCAGACGGCCGGCACCTACAACGTCTCCCTCACCATCACGAGCCCATGAGAACTCTCCTCCTGTCCGCCCTCCTCGTGGTCACCGCGTGCTGCACCTCGCGCGAGGCGAAGGCCCCCACCCCGCCGGCCGCTCCCGACACCGTCAAGCCCGGCGCGCCCACCACGCTCGAGTCGGTGCCCGGGGAGAAGAGCGTGAAGCTCGACCTGCGCTTCGAGGGCGCTGGCGAGAACGTGTCGGTGGTCGCCTCCGGCATCGACGGGGTGACGGTCACCGGCAACGCGGAGCTCCTGTCCGGCGCCGTGGTGAAGGCCGGCGAAGTGCGCACCTTCGAGGTGGACGTCACGCGCAGCGGCGCGCGCGGTCACCTGGTGATCAGCGTGAAGGGCACCTTCGGCGGCGCCTCCCGCGCGCGCGTGCACACCGTCGCGCTCGGCGAGGGCCCACCCCCGCCGACGGGCACGAAGCAGGTCACCACCGACGGTGACGCCGTGAAGCTCATGCCGTGAGTCGAAGCGCGGCCACACACGGAGCCACACGCCATCTCCCCGCGCGTCACGGCATACTCCGCCCATGAGCACGGCGTTCCTGGTGGCGGTGGCGATGGCGACCTTTCCGCTGCCGCCCGTGGTGCCGCCTCCCGCGTGGGTCGAGCCCGTCGAGATCCCCACCACGAAGGTGGCGCCCGACGGTGCGTCACGGCTGCTGCTCAGCGACACCCAGCTCCGCGTCGAGAAGACCGTCGAGCAGTACGAGCACCAGGCGTGGAAGGTGCTCTCGCAGACCGGCGTCGAGTCGCTCGCCAAGCAGGAGTTCGAGTGGGACCCGGCGTACGAGCAGTTCCAGCTCCACGGAGTGTGGATCTGGCGTGACGGCACCCGCCGCGTGGCGTGGAACCCCGAGGACGCCCGGGTCATTCAGCGCGAGAGCAGCCTCGACGAGGGGCAATACGACGGCCGCCTCACCCTGATCATCGAGGTGCGCGACTTGCGCGAGGGAGACCTCGTGGAGATCGCCTCCACCACGCGCGGGGAGAACCCGGTCTTCCAGGGCCGCTTCGCCATGCGGCAGTTCCAGTCGTGGGGCGCCGACACCGAGCGCTCGCGCTTCCGCCTGGTGTGGGAGCGCCCGCGGACGCTGCAGGTCGTGACCCACGGCGGCGCGCCGGCGCCCACCGTCACCGAAGAAGGGAAGGCCCACGCCTGGCGCTGGGATCTCACCGGGCTCAAGGCCGCGCACCTCGAGACCTCGATGCCGCCCGACGTCGACCCCGCCCCGTGGGTGGAGTTCAGCGACTGGGAAGACTGGGGCGAGGTCGCGCGCTGGGCCGACGCACTCTTCACGCTGAAGGCCGGCGGTCCCCGCTTCGAGGCCGAGCTCGCCCGCTTCAAGAAGCTGCCCGCAGGTGAGCGCACCAGCGCCATCGTGCGCTTCGTGCAGGACGACGTGCGTTACGTGGGCGTGGAGATCGGCGAGCACAGCCACCGGCCGCACGCCCCCGCGTGGGTGCTCGAGCGCGGCTTCGGGGACTGCAAAGACAAGTCGCTGCTCCTCGTCTCGCTGCTCCGCGGCGCGGGCGTGCAGGCGTGGCCCGCCCTGGTGCACGCCAGCGCGGGCCTGCGGCTGCCTCAGCTCGTGCCTTCCCCCACCGTCTTCAACCACGCCATCGTGCAGGTCGCCCTCGGCACCGGCCTGCGCTTCATCGACCCCACCATGACGTTGCGCCGCGGAGATCCCGCGCAGATGGTGCAGCCGCGCTTCCACCATGCGCTGGTGGTGAAGCCGGGGGTGACGGCGCTCGAGCCCATCGCCCTCGAGGTGCCCGCCGCGCCCACCTGGGACGTGGAGCAGCACTGGCAGGTGCCCTCGCGGGCCGGGAAGGCGACGCTGACGGTGACCACCACCGCGCGCGCGCAGGACGCGTTCCTCCTGCGCCGCCAGGTCAAGAGCAACACGCAGGAGCAGCTGATGAAGGACCAGCGGCGCTCCCGCGAGGAAGACCTCGAGCTCAAGCTGACGCCGCTGAAGGTGACCTGGACCGACGACGAGGGCGCCGAGGTCTTCGTGCTGCGCGAGGAGTACGAGACGACCGGGTTCTTCGTCGACGACAGCCACCAGTTCAGCACGCTGTCGGTGTCCAACGATCTCAAGCGACTCAACGAGCAGCAGCGCACCTGGCCCTTCGCGCTCTGGTACCCGCTGCGGGCCCGCGAGGTGATCCGCTACGACGCGCCGGAAGGCATCGACGGCGCCGACTTCGACCTCGTCAACAAGGTGGTCACCCACCCGGCGTTCGAGCTCGCCGTCGCGCAGAAGGTCACCGGGCGCACGCTGACCCTCGAGTGGGAGATGCGGACCCTCAAGGACCGCGTGCTGCCGGCCGAAGTGGCGAGCTACCGCACCCAGTCCGCGGAGGCGTGGGACCTGCTGGGGTACCGGGTGCGGTGGCACGAGCCGGTGGCGGCGTCGGTCGACGGCGCGGCGGAGAACGAGAGCTCGCTCCCGGGGATCCTCGGGCTCGCCATCGCGTCGCTCCTCACCCTGATGGCGGTGCCCGTGCTGTCCCGCATGAGCAAGCCGCGCGGGGCCAATGACGGCCGGGCGTCGCGGTTCAAGGCGAACCAGAAGCCCGTGCCCGGTGAGTTCGCCTCGAACCCCGCGCGCGTCGCGTCGCTGGAGGCCGGCGTGAAGCTCTTCACCAGCACTGCGTGCCCGCGCGGTCACGGCTGGCGCGTGGTCGACGAGTCCGACAGCGTGCGCGTGGGCGACGCGCGCGTCACCGTGCTCTCGCGGCGGTGCTGGAGCTGCGACGCACGGGAAGATCGCTACCTCACGCTGGACTGAGCGAGTGGCGACCTCGCTGCGTCGTGAGTACCGCGAGGGCCGAAGTGGACGCTGACATCGTGGCCGCAGCCGGGCGCGTTGGAGCTGCGTTCACCGGCTGGCTCGGCGCGGTGCGCGTCGTTCGTGACTGGGTGAAATAGAAGGTCGCTTCGATGATGGGTGATTGATTCAGGTCGAGAGCCGTCTGCTCGGAGACAATAGGGTCCGCCCCATGCGCCCATTCCTTCTCGGCTTCCTGTTGCTGACCGGCTGCACGGGTCTGTCTGCCGCGCGCCGCGCCGCGCTCAACGAAGACGCCCAGCCCGCCCTCACGGCCCTCCAGGCCGCGCGCTTCGACGAGGCGCGCACCCTCGCCGAGCAGGCCCTCACGAAGAGCAAGGACAACCCGCGCGCCGCGGCCGTCTCGGCCCTCGCCCGCTACCGCCAGACCGTGCACGACTTCATCGGTGACGGGCTGACCATCGCGGCGAGCTTCGTGGCCTCGGCGATGCTCCGCGGCGACGTGGTGAACCAGGACTTCCTCGACTTCATGCTCCACCGCGCCGACGGCCGGCTGCAGGAAGTCGACGCGCTCCTCGCCACCGCGCAGAAGGACGACGCCTTCTCCCTCGACCTCTGCCTCGCGTGCTGGGAGGTCGACTGGAACCGAAGTGGCGAGGTCGACGACCGCGATCGCCGGCTGCTGGAGATCGAACTCGACGTCACCGGCGAGCCGATGGCCGAAGACGACCCGCGCCGCCGGCCGACCTTCCGCTTCGACGTGGCCGACGTCGCGTGGCTCCGGGCGATGATCCACTTCCAGCGGGCGGCCATCGCCATCGCCAGCGCCTATGACGCCAACGTCACCTGGCAGTCGCGCAACAAGGAGACGCTGCTGCTCAAGCTCCGCGACGGCAAGAAGCTGCTCGCCGCGCGCGACCTCGTGCTCTCCGGCCTCACCCACGCCGAGACCTGCCGCCAGTTGGTGCTCGCCGAGACCGACGACGAGCGCGAGTGGGTGCCCAACCCGCGCCAGCAGAGCCACGCGCTCCCGCTGCCGGTCGACGACGCGCTCTTCGAGACCTGGGGCGGCGTGCTGACCGACGTGCGCGCGTTGGTGCTCGGCCAACAGGGCGTGGCCGTCGCGCAGCTCGCCCAGCTCGGTCGTCACCGGTGGGAGAACCCGCCCGGCGGCTTCCTCGACTTCGGCGCCTTCTTCACCCAGCCGCGCGACTACGTGCTCGACGATCGCGAGCTCCGGTCACTCAAGCGCGAAGACCCGGGCGCGATCTCCGAGGCGCTCGGACGGCTGTTGGGGCCTGCGTACAAGGCGCAGCTGCCGCCCTCGCCGCTCGTCGATCGCCTCTCGCGCATGCGCCAGGAACTCGACCGCGGGGAAGACACCATCGAGCGCAAGCTGCGGTACCTGTTCTGGCTGAACTGAGCGCCTGAGGACTGACGGCTCCGCGTCGCAGCCAGTAGCGTGTCAGGCGTGTTGACCGCACAAGACGTGTCCGACGCGAACCCGGTGGCGATGGCCGCGGCCGTGGGGTTGATGCTCGGGCTCGAGGGGCTCTCCCCGCTGGTGCCGCTGCTCCCGGGCCGCGAGCGGGCGCGTCACCTGCTCCGCAACGTGGCCATCGCGCTGTGCACGTCGCTCTTCGCGGTGGGTGGGAGCTTCGTACTGGTCTGGGTCGCCGCGTGGGCCCACCGCCACGCCTTCGGCCTGCTCAACCAGGTCGAGCTGCCGTGGCTGGTGCGCTTCGTCATCGCGCTGGTGGTGATCGACTTCTTCGAGTGGGTCCGCCACCGCCTGCACCACTACCTTCCGGTGCTCTGGCGCCTTCACCGCGTGCACCACACCGACCCGCACGTCGACGCGACCACGGCCTTACGGGGCCACCCGCTCGAGAGCGTCATCGCCTACGCGTGGTTCTCGATCTGGGTGGTGCTGCTCGGAGTCGACCCGCTCTCGCTCGCCTGCCGCACGTTCCTCGCCGTCATCGCGCTCGCGTGGCACCACGCCGACCTGAAGCTCCCGGCCGGCCTCGACGCGGCGATCAGCCTGGTGACCCCCACGCCGCGCACACACCGGCTCCACCACTCGCGAGACGTGCGCTTCGCCGACTCGAACTTCGGCACGCTGTTCACCTGGTGGGACCGGCTGCTCGGGACCTTCGCGCCGGGCTCAACGCCCCCGCAGCCGAACACCGGCATCGACGGCTTCGATTCCGAGCACGCGCAGTCGCTGTGGGGAGTGCTGACCAGCCCGCTCGTCGCCCCCCGACCGATTACCGAGACGAAGCCGGAGCTCGCGAGACCCAGGTGACGGTGGTGCCTTCGTCTTCGAACGCAGGCGGCAGCGCCCACATCAGTTCCGACTCAGCCGCACCACCGCCCCGTGCGATGCTCTCGCCCTTCCCGCCGCCTCGGAGCGTTCCATGCTGCTGCCCCTGGTCGTCGCCGGTCTCCTGTCTGCCGCCGATGCACCGCCCGACTACGACGCCTGGCTCGAGAGCACGAAGACGCTCGCGCTCACTGACGGCCTCGGAGCCGACGCGCGCGCGTTGCTGACCCGCACCGTCGTCACCGCCGTCGAGCCACGCCGCGGGGTGCCCAGCTTCCTCTGGGCCGAGCGCTTCCCCGGAGCGCGCACGCTCCGCGACCAGGGCCTCACCTCGACCGAGGCCGCGCGCCAGCACGTGCTGCGCTACGCCGCGCTGTACCGGCTGAGCCCCGCGCTCGTCGGCCGCCTCGTGGTCTGCGAGGTCCACGACCTGGGCAAGGGCGCCGTCGTCGTCGGCTTCGCGCGCGCCCACGACGGCGTGCCGCTGCTCCGCGACGAGCTCGACGTGGTGATGACCGAGCGTTACGAGCTCGTCGCGCTCACCGGCTCGCTCGCCACCCCGTCGCGTCCGCACGGCCTCTTTCGCGTCGACGCGGCGAGCGCGCTGGCCACCGCCGCGCAGCACTTCACCGGCCGCTTCGTCGACCCCACCACGCTGAAGCTCCGCGCGCCCCGCGAAGGTGGCTGGGCGTTGCATGAACCCGGCGACGTCTTCGCCTCGCCCCCGCGCGTGCGCCGCGTGTACTTCGACGACGGCGACGCTGTGCTCCCCGCGTGGCACCTCGAGGTCGAGACGGGAACACGGCTCCACGCGGTGGTGATCAGCGCCGTCGACGGCCGGCTGCTGTCGTCGATCGATCTCGAGACGCGCGCCGCCTACACCTACCGGGTCTGGGCCGAGGCGACCGCGCCCTTCCGCCCCCTCGACGGTCCGGTGGGCAACGCGGCGCTCCCCCACCCGACCGGCCTGCCCGACGGGTTCGCCCCCGCGACCGTTCCCACCGTGCTGGTCACGCTCACCAACGCAGGGCTCTCGACCAACGACCCGTGGCTGCCAGTCAGCGCGACGGAGCTCTTCGGCAACAACATCCACGCCTACGCCGACCTCGTCGCGCCCGACGGCCTCGATGGCGGCGACTTCCGCGTGGCGCCGAGCAGCGCCGCCACCTTCGACTACGGCTACGCGCTCGCCCAGCCGGGCAACGCCTCGTCCAGTCAGCACGCGGCCTCGGCGACCCAGGCCTTCTTCGTCACCAACTGGATGCACGACGCCCTCTACGATCTGGGCTTCAACGAGACCGCGCGCAACGGGCAGCTCGACAACCTCGCCCGCGGCGGCCTCGGCGGCGACCCGGTGAACGTCG
>JBBRUE010000281.1:0-8136 GCA_038248085.1 Myxococcales bacterium
CTGCTGCGACCAGGTGCTCGGTGACGCCGGCCCCACGCCGCTCGACGAGGCCGGCCGGGCCGAGGTGCTGGCGGCCGCCAAGCAGATGGCCAGCGACGCGATGCGGGTGCTGGCGCTGGCGCGCAAACCCGACGTGGGCCTCGAGGAGGCCGACCGCGGGCTGACCTTCCTCGGGCTCGCGGGGATGATCGACCCGCCGCGGGCCGAGGTGTTCGACGCCATTCGCACCTGCGAGGCCGCCGGCATCCGCGCGGTGATGATCACCGGCGATCACCCCGAGACGGCGCAGGCGGTGGCGCGCGAGCTGGGGCTGCTCCACGGCGGCCGGGTGATCAGCGGGCGCGAGCTCGACACCTGGGACGAGGCGAAGCTGGCCAGCGAGATCGACGCCGTCGAGGTGTTCGCGCGCGTGTCGCCGGCGCACAAGCTCAGGGTGGTGACCGCGCTCCAGGCGAAGGGCCACGTGGTGGCGATGACCGGCGACGGGGTGAACGACGCGCCCGCGCTCCGCAAGGCCGACATCGGCATCGCGATGGGCATCAGCGGCACCGACGTCTCGCGCGACGCCGCGGCGATGACCCTCACCGACGACAGCTTCGCGTCGATCGTCGCCGCGGTGGAAGAAGGCCGGCGCGTCTTCGGGAACATCAAGAAGTACCTGATGTACCTGCTGTCTTCGAACATCGGGGAGATCGGCCTGATGGTCGGCACGGCGATGCTCGGCATGCCGCTGCCGCTGACGGCGGTGCAGATCCTCTACGTCAACCTCGCCACCGACGGGCTGCCGGCGCTCGCGCTCGCGGTCGACCCGCCCGAGGACGACCTGATGCAGCGCCACCCGCGCGACGCGAAGACCGGCATCTTCACCCGGCCGGTGGTGACGCTGATGCTGGTGGGCGGCGCGTGGTCGAGCCTGGTCAACGTCGGCCTGTTCTTCTGGAGCACCCATTCCGGCCGCGGGTTGCCGGAGGCGATGTCGATGACCTTC
Source organism: Myxococcales bacterium (assembly GCA_038248085.1). Taxonomy (GTDB): domain Bacteria; phylum Myxococcota; class Myxococcia; order Myxococcales; family Myxococcaceae; genus Archangium_A. The sequence continues at coordinate 989 of JBBRUE010000281.1, forward strand.
GTCTCGCTGGTGCTGATTCAGTTCTTCAAGGCGTACAACTACCGGTCGGATCGCCTCTCGGTGTGGCACCGCCCGTTCGCCAACAAGTGGCTCAACCTCGCCGTCTTCTGGGAGCTGGTGCTCATCGTCCTCATCCTCTACGTGCCGTTCCTGCAGAACCTCTTCGCCACCTTCCCGCTCTCGCCGCTCGACTGGGCGATCGTCGGCGGCGCGGCAGCGTCGATCGTCCCGGTGCTGGAGATCGCGAAGTGGATGGAGCGGCGCGGCTGGTTCGGCAAGCTCGACTGACGCCCTGTCCACTCGGTGAGGCCGGGGCTTCCGCCGGTTGATTGCGGGGTGACACCATCGCGCGGCGTGATGCCCCTCTCCTTCGCAGTGCTGTCGTTCCTCGCGGTGGACCCGGCGCCTCAGCCGAATTGCGCCGCCGAGCTGTTCCGCATCGAGCGCAGCAAGAACGCCAACGTGGTGCTCTACGAGGCGAAGCCGGGGCACCCCGGCACGCTCGACGCCGACGAGCCCATCACCGCGTCGTGGTTGATGCTCGCGGCGAAGGGGGAACGCCAGTCGCTGAACTTCATCGAGCGCTCGCTCGCGTACGGCTTCGAGGTGAAGCCCGCGCCTTCCGGCGGCTTCGCGATGGTGCTCAAGGCGCTGCGGCAGCGGGTGATTCACATCGCCACGCGCGCCGGCTGTACGGCGGCGATGAGCACCATCGACGGGCGCGAGGGCGTGCTCCAGCGCGTCTTCGTGAAGGCCGACGATCGCGCGGTGATTCCCCCGGTGCAGTACGTCGAGCTCTTCGGCATCGACGCCGCCACGGGCGCACCGCTGCACGAGAAGCTCGTTCCGTAAGAGGCGCGCGCCGGCTGCCGGCCCTCAGTCGAAGGGCCACCCGGCGAACAGCACCGCGCTGGGCATGCCGTGGGTGTAGGCGGTGACGGCGACCGGGTGACGCCGGGTGCCGAGGAACGAGTCGATGCCGCCCTCGATGACCTTCTTGGTGGGGTGCTTCGAGCCGAAGTGCTCGTGGAGATCCTTCGCCGACAACACCCAGCACGTACCGGGCTTCGCCTCGTGCGCGAGCTCGTCGACGTCGAGCACGCTGCGGGTGCCCACGGCGCCGGCCTTTTTGCGGAGCGAGGCGATCGGCTCGTCGCCCGCGACTTCCTTCTGCACGTCGTCGAGCGTCTGCTCGATGGTCTTGTTCCAGCTCCGCCAGCTCTTCCAGCTCTCAGCACGCATGCGTGGATCCTCGTGGTGTGGGAAGGCCTGGAAGCCTACCCGCCGGGTCGAAGAAGGGTGGAAGTTCCGGAGCCCGGGGTCAGGCCTTCGGCGCGATGAAGTCGAGCAGGTCGGAGTTGAGCTGGTCCTTGTGGGTGTCGAGCAGGCCGTGGGGCGCGCCCGGGTAGATCCGCAAGGTGGCGTCTTTGATCAGCTTCGCCGCGCTGAGCGCCGCCGCGCCGATCGGCACGATCTGATCGTCGTCACCGTGGAGCACCAGCGTCGGCATGTCGAACTTCGCCAGGTCTTCGGTGAAGTCGGTCTCGGAGAACGCGCGAATACACTCGTAGGCGTTGCGGTGGCCGCTCTTCATCCCCTGGGACCAGAACGAGTCCTGGATTCCCTGGGAGACCTTCGCGCCGACGCGGTTGGCACCGAAGAACGGGCCCGCGGCGAGATCGCGGTAGAGCTGCGAGCGATCACCCAGTGACTTGAGGCGCAGCCCGTCGAACTCCTCGCGCGCGCGGCCGCCGGGGTTGGCCGCCGTCTTGAGCATCAGCGGGGGCACGGAGGAGATCAGCGCGACGCGGCTCACCCGCCCGGTGCCATGGCGACCGATGTACCGGGCCACCTCGCCGCCGCCGGCCGAGAAGCCGATCAACACCACGTCCTTCAGGTCGAGGCTCGTGAGGAGCTCGGCGAGATCGTCGGCGTAGGTGTCCATGTCGTTGCCCAGCCACGGCTGGCTCGATCTCCCGTGGCCGCGGCGATCGTGGGCGATGCAGCGATGCCCGTGAAAGGCGAGGAAGAGCATCTGCGCCTCCCAGCTGTCCGCGGTGAGGGGCCAGCCGTGGCTGAAGACCACCGGCCGCCCCATGCCCCAGTCCTTGTAATACAGCTGCGTGCCGTCTCTCGTCGTGAGGGTGCTCAAGTCCGTTCCACGTTGCAGGCGGCGGACCGCGGTGAATTTCTGCCCGAAAGCGGGCGCTTGCTTCGCGCAGGAGGGCGGTCGCCGCGGTCCTCCCCATCAAGATGAAGGAGGGCCCCGTCGATGCGCGTATGAAGGCGCCACATGAGTGATGCCTTCTTCCAGCCCGACACCGACGGCTTCCTCCCCCAGGGCCACGCCACCGGCCCGTGGAGCCCCGACCACCTGCACGGCGGTCCTCCGTGCGCGCTGGTGACGCGCGGCTTCGAGCGCGCCCTGCCTGACGACTTCCAGCTCACGCGCATCAGCTTCGAGCTGCTGCGGCCGGTGGGCTTCGAGCGGCTGACGTTGCGCACCGAGGTGCAGACCGAAGGCGCCAACGTGCGGCGCGGTACCGCGGTGCTGGAGGCCGACGGCAAGCCGCTCATCCGCGCGCAGGCGATGGCCATTCGCAAGGTGGCGATCGACGTCGAGCTGCCGCAGGAGACACCCCCGCCGCTCCCGGCGACGCTCTCGAACTTCACCTTCCCCTTCTTCAAGTCGCCGGTCGGCTACCACACGTCGATGGAGGCGCGGATCGCGCGCGGCACCCTGGGCGCCTCGCCCATCGCGGTGTGGATGCGGATGAAGATTCCCCTGCTGCCCGACGAGAAGCCCTCGCCCTTCGTGCGCGTCGTCTGCGCGGCCGACTCGGGCAACGGCGTGGCCCAGGTCGTCGACATCAAGCGCTTCACCTTCGTCAACGCGGAGCTCAGCCTGTCGTTGCTGCGGCGGCCGAAGGGCGAGTGGATCTGCCTCGACGCGCACACCATGGTGACGAAGGACGGCATCGGGCTGTCGGACACCCGGCTGTGGGACGAGAAGGGCCCCATCGGGCGCGGCGACCAGGCGCTGGTGGTGCGGCCGCGCGGGCTCCCGACGGCCGAGGCGGAAGAGGGCGAGTAGTCGTCAGGACCACTCGAGCTCGTAGACGAGGTGGCCGGCGGGCCCCTGGGATTCCTTCACGATCTTCCCCGGGCGCCGGGTGCGCTCGAACGCGTAGCGGATCGCGCCGCGCCACAGCACCTGGGTCTCCTTCTTCAGCGCGCGCGGGTAGACCAGCTCCAGGGTCCCCGCGGTCGGGCCCGCGCTCTTCCACGAGACATGCAGCGGGCGCACTGCGGCGGTCGCGAGGGCGTCGAGCCGCTCGAAGAGGGCCTCGGGCCCGGCGCCCGTGGCGAGCGCGGCTTCGACCTGCGCGTGCACCAGCGGGCCGATGACCTCGGCGACGACGGCGTAGCCGACCTGCTCGACGGCCCATTCCCCGAACACTTCGCCGACGGTCTGCGCGAGGTGCTCGGCGTAGCGCGCGTCCCACCAGGGCTCGCGGGCGGGCTGGCGGTAGGAAGAGCGCTCCCCTTCCGTCATCACCACCAGGGCGCCGTCGAAGAAACCACCGGCGCGCACGGCGTTGACCAGTCCGTTCATGTACGCCGCAGAGAGCTCGTAGCTGTCGGGTGGAGGCATGGCGTTCACGTTACCGCGCGGATTTGACCCGCGAACAGGCGGCTGCCCTTTCCCGGGTCACCCGAGGGTGAAGATCAGCACGAAGGCGAGCGAGGCCATCACCCCGGCCATCGCGAGGGCAGCGAGGCCGTTCCACGGTGCCATCGCCGCAGTGCGCGCGCGGCCGTCCTCGGTCTGCGCGTAGTTCGAGAAGACGCTCTGGCGCATCCACGCCCGGGTGGTGGCCACCGTCTGGCCGAGCCACGCGAGCGACGCGAGGAGCGTGGGCACCGAGGGCGTGAGGCCCTTCGCGAGGGGCCAGCCCACGACGAACGTGAGCGCGCCCGCGGCGAGGGAGAGGGGGATGACCAGGCCGTAGATGAGGTTGCGGTTCTTGCGCAGGTCGGGGTCGTCGCTGCGCAGCGCGAGCACGGTGATCAGCGCGAGCGAACCCGCCAAAGACGCGAGCAGCGAGGTCAGCGTCCAGTGCGCGGCCGGGAGGACCGAGCCGTCTGCGTTCCACAAACCGACGCCCAGGTTGACGAGCAGCGGGCCGGTGCGTCGCAGGGCGCCGAGCGAAGTCGCGGGGTAGTCGGCCTGGTCCATGCTGATGACGAAGAGCGCGAGCACGGACCCGACGGCGAAGACGGCGAACCGCACGCCGCCCGACGGCGCGTCGCCCAACTGGAGGAACCGCAGCACGCCCAGGGGCATGACCGCGGCGGTGACGACGAGGTGTACGACGCGCAGGGCACCGTACACGCTGGGCTGGAAGGGCTTCATCGGCGTGGCAGTAGAGCGTGCCAGACGCGGCGATACGAGGAGGTCTTCGTCGTAGGCTGCGCCGATGGCTCCCCCCTTTCTCTCGAGAGCGCTCTTCGCGCCGGCGCACCCCGATTCCCTCGCCGTCTATTGCTCTGATGGCCGCTTCACCCGCGCCGTGGAGGAGCTGCTCGCGCACCTCGGGCACTCGGGCCTCGACACCCTGACGCTCCCCGGTGGGCCCGCGCTGCTCTCGGCGTCGACCAGCTACGCAGAACGGGAGGCGGTCGCCCGGGCGGCCTCGTTCTTGATCACCGGCCACCACATCCGCTCGGTGGTGCTGATCGCGCACCAGGGGTGCGGGTACTACCGCGACCGCTACCCCGGCGAGTCGGCCGCGGCGATCGAGGAGCGGCAGCTCGCGGACCTCCGGGGCGCCCGCCAGGCGCTCGAGCTGTCGCACCCCTCGCTGAAGATCCGTTCCCGCTACCTGCGCGTCGCGGGGAAGAACGTGCAGTTCGAAGCGCCGGCGGGCGACTCCGCCGGGTGAGCCGGGCTCACAAACAGAGCGCGAGGCCGTTGGGCTGCGGGCGACACGCCTGGCCGCAGGTGCCGCGCACGAAGCCACCGTCGACGGTGCAGAGGTCGTACTGGCCCGACGTGCCCGTCACGCACTGGAACTGGCCGGGGTGCATCGCCGGGTTGGTGTCGTCGCAGTCGGTGCCGACGTCGGAGGTGCCGGGCGTCATGCAGCCGACGATGCCAGCGCCCGTGCCCCAGCCGTCGTGGTCGTCGTCTTTGTAGTGCACGCTCGTCACGCCCTCGTCGATGGTGCCGTTGCAGTTGTCGTCGGCGTAGTTGCAGAGCTCGGCCTGCCCGGGGTGCACGGCCTCCTTCGTGTCGTCGCAGTCGGTGCCGCGGTTGACGCCACCATCGGCCAGGCGGTTCGCGCAGCGCGCGTCGACGAACCCGTCGCGGTCCGCGTCGATGCCGCCCAGGGTCAGCGGGTCACAGTCTTCGTCGAGCTCGGCGGTGTCGCAGATCTCGAGAAAGCCGGGGGCCCGCTGCGCGTTGGTGTCGTCGCAGTCGAACCCGAGGGCCTCGCCGCGCGCGTCGAGGCAGGTCGCGGCGCCGTAGCCGTCGTTGTCGGCGTCGACCACGTTGAAGACACAGCCGCGCCTGGCGTTGGAGCAAACGTCGGTGGTGCACGCCAGGCCGTCGTTACAGACCATGGGGGCGCCGGGAGCGCACTTGTCGGCGACGCACTGCTCGGGGCCGTTGCAGAACAGCCCGTCATCACACTCGGCGTTGGTCTGACACGGCCTGGGGCACCCCGACGACACGACGACCACTACCGCGCACCACACGAATCGAAGGTTCATCCGGCACGACATAGCTCACGTTCAGCGCTTCGAAGAGCGAGAACTCCCTGCCGAGCGCGCACGACGCGACGAAGCCGTTGGCCGAGCGCACCTGGCCCTGGCGCGAGCCGCTGCCGCCGGTGGTGTTGCCGAGGATCATCAAGCGTTTTGGGCTGGCGTTGTCCTTGACGATGGCGGCGCCGCCCGAGCCCGACGTGACGGTGGCGTTGAAGTCGGCGAGGAAGGGCACCTGGCCCTGCGCGCGCAGCGCCCCCGTTCACGGCCGCCGTCGTCGTGGTCACGCTCGTCGCGGTCACGCCCGCACCCGACACCGAGCGGGCTGGAAGACGACCAACTGCGCGAACGCCGCCGTCGCCACCAGCGCCGTCAGCAACCCCCAGCGCGCTGCCTCCGACGCGCGGGGCGCGCGACCTGTACCCGCCTTGAGACCTTCCACGAAGCTGGCCCGCTTCGCTTCGCGAACGTCTCGAGGTTCACTTCGCCCAGGGCCAACGAAGGGAGCGCACTGCGACTCAATTCAATCGCTTGAAACGGTCGGTGCCGTCAGCGGGCGCGGCGCCACTCGACGGTGGAACGGCCGAGGGTAAAGCCGTCTCCGTCGCTGAGCTTCCAGCACTTCGCCACTGCGCCCGAGCGATGCCAGGTACCGTTGCTGCTGCCGGTGTTCACCAGGTACGGCGCGCCGTCGATGTTGAGCACCACCGCGTGGACCCGCGAGGCGAACTGATCAGGAATGATGACGTCGCAGCGATCGCCACGCCCCAGCAGCACGCCGCGGCCGAGCATCGCTTCATCGACCGAGAGCGAGAGGGCGCGCGCTTCGAGCTGGAGCGTCAGCACGCCGGTGCCGGCCGAGCCGTCGAACAGCGAGCGCAGCAGCGAGGGGCGCTTCGGCTTCGGTGCGTTCTCGAACAGCCGCCACGCGTCCCCGGCGTCGAGCGGGAGCGCCTCGCGGGGTCCGGTCGGCACACAGAAGAAGGCGAGCTTCGAGGTCCTGATCAACGCCGGCCCCTCGGCCTCGGTGACGTGCTGCGCGCCGTGCCGCGTGTGGAGCCCGCCCGGGGTCTCGAGGTCGAGCGCCGTGAAGCGCACGCGGCCGGCGACCAGGCGCACCACGAAGAGCAGATGACGCAAAGACAACGCGGCGTCGGGCGCGATGGGGAGGTCGACCGCCTCGTGCCGCCCCAGCGTCCCCGCGCGCGGCGCGTCGGTGGCCGCGAGCCACAGGCGCCCCACCGGCCCCGTGTCGAGGTGCGCGGCGAAGAGGAAGACCCCGGGGCGGCGCTCTTCCTGGCAGGCGCCGCGGACGACGCGATGCAGGCGCAGCCAGGCGTCACGAGGCCCTCCCACCGGCGGCGTGGCGTGGCCGA
>JBBRUE010000282.1:0-8120 GCA_038248085.1 Myxococcales bacterium
AGGTCTGGGATCACCCCGCGGTGCACTACAACCTGGCGCTCGCGCTGGTGAACCTCGACCAGCCGATCGAGGTTCACGAGCACCTCACCGCGGCGTTGAAGTTCGGTCCCGCGCCGCTCGACGACGACAAGTACCAGCAGGCGCAGCGCTACCTCGCGCTCATCGAGCGCCAGCTCACCAAGATTACCGTGGCATGCGGCTTCGCCGGTGCGCAGGTGCGCCTCGACGGCCGACCGCTCTTCACCGGCCCGGGCTCGTGGGAGGGCCAGGTGCGCGCCGGCCCCCACACCCTGACGGCCTCGCAGGAGGGGCTGCTCCCCGACGAGCGCGCGGTGGTGCTCGCCGGCGGTGACACCCAGCGCTTCGACCTCAAGGTCTTCCGCACCGAGGAACTCACCGAGTACCGGCGCGCCTTCAGCGTGGCGATCCCCTGGGCGACGCTCGGGCTGGGCGTCGCGGCGATCGGCACGGGCGTAGGCCTGCACCTGGGCGCGCAGAGCGGCTTCGCGGCCTACGACACCGGCGTGAAGGACTGCGCCGGCACGACCATCACCAACAATGGCTGCATCCCCAACCCCGACCTGCAGAACACCCGGACCTCGGCTGCTGGACTCCAGAACGGCGCGTTCGCGCTCTACGCGGTCGGCGGCGTCGCGGTCGCCGCGAGCGCCATCCTCTTCTACGTCGGTCGGCCGGTCGCATACCGGAAGACCGTCAACGTCGACGCCGCGCCGGCCGTCACCGTCCTCCCCGTCATCACTCCGTCTGGCGCTGGCGCCATGGCGGCCATCGAGTTCTGATCATGAACGCAATCCGTCGACTCAGTGTGGCCGCGCTCGCGATCTTCGCGGCGGCCTGCTTCCAGCCCACCAGCATCGCCTGTGACAAGACGGGGGTGGTGTGCCCGTCCGGCACCAAGTGCACCGAGGAGGGGGACCAGTGCATCCCCGTCAACTCCACCTGCGGCGACCACGTCATCGACCCGGGCGAGACCTGCGACGACGGCAACGTGAAGAACGGCGATGCCTGCCGCTCCGACTGTCGCGGCCAGGCCCTCTGCGGTGACCGCGTCGTGGACAACGATCTCAAGGGCCCCGATGGCCAGCCACTGGAGATCTGCGACGACGGCAACACGATGAACGGCGACGGCTGCTCGTCGAACTGCAAGTCGACGGAGCTGTGCGGCAACGCCATCGTCGACGTCCGCGAACAGTGTGACGACGGCCTGATGGGTGCGTCGGACTGCCGGACCTCGTGCGTCTTCAAGCGCTGCGGCGACGGCGTGCAGGACACCTTCGCCGACGGTGGTGTCGAGCCCTGTGACAACGGGGACCCCGACGGTGGAACCAGCGCCAACGGCGGCACGCAATGCTCGAGCGACTGCCGCCTCAAGCGGTGCCCCAACGGGGTCGTCGACAAGTACCCGGGCGGCGTCGGCGACGAGCAGTGTGACGATGGCAACAGCGCCCCCGGAGATGGGTGCGGGCCGACCTGCCTGATCGAGACGTGCGGCAACGGCTACCGCGACCCTGGCGAGGTCTGCGACGAGGGCGTGGGGATCTCGGGCGATGGCTGCCGCGCCGACTGCAAGGGGCTCGAGCGCTGCGGGGACGGACTGCTGGACAGCGTCTTTGCCGACGGCGGGAGCAACGAAGTGTGCGACGACGGGAACACCCGGGCGGGCGACGGCTGCTCGGCCGACTGCAAGACCCGCGAGGGCTGCGGCGACGGCCGCCTCGATGCGCGCTTCGCCGATGGCGGCATCAACGAGGTCTGCGACGACGGCAACAACCTCTCGGGCGACGGCTGTCGCTCGGACTGCCGGAGCACCGAGACCTGCGGCGATGGGCACCTCGACCCGGTGCTGGTGGATGGAGGGCACGAGGTCTGTGACGACGGCAATCGCGACGGCGGCGACGGGTGCAACGCCGACTGCAACGGGCGCGAGCTCTGCGGCGACGGGTTCCTCGACCTGCGCCTGGTCGACGGCGGCGCCGAACTGTGTGACGACGGCAACAACCAGCCGGGCGACACCTGCGCGCCCGACTGTCTGAGCACTGGGGTGTGCGGCAACACCTTCATCGACATCAACCCTGATGGCGGCTTCCCGCGCGAGCAGTGCGACGACGCCAACTCGAACAACAACGATGACTGCACCAACGTCTGCAACTTCGCCCGCTGTGGCGACAGCATCGTGCACACCGGGTTCGAGCAGTGCGACACCGGCGGCGAATCGCTGACCTGCAACGTGAACTGCAGCACCCGGCGGTGCGGCGATGGCCTGGTCAATGCGAGCGCCGGCGAGCAGTGCGACGTCTTCGGGGCGGTCGTGGCCGGCGAATCGGCGACCTGCGACAACGACTGCACAGTGGCCTTCTGCGGCGACGGGCATGTCAACCCGGTGCGCAATGAGCAGTGCGACACCAGCGGTGAGACGGCGACCTGCAACGCCAACTGCACCGCCCGTCGCTGCGGCGACGGCATCGTCAACGTCACGGCGAACGAGCAGTGCGACGTCTTCGGCGCGGTGATCGCCGGAGAATCGGCCACGTGCGACCGCGATTGTACGGTCGCCTTCTGCGGCGACTCGGTGGTCAACACCACCCGGGGCGAGACCTGTGACACCGCGGGGACCTCGGTGAGCTGCGACGGTGACTGCACGGCCGTGGCCTGCGGCGACGGGTTCATCAACCTGATCGCTGGCGAGCAGTGCGATGACAGCAACACCGTCAACACCGACGCCTGCACCGCGACCTGTCAGCGCGCGGTGTGCGGCGACTCCATCGTGCGCGCCGGCACCGAGCAGTGCGACACCGGAGGGGCGAGCACCACCTGCAACGCCAACTGCACCACCTCGCGCTGTGGCGACGGCATCACCAACGCCGCGGCCAGCGAGCAGTGCGACGTGTTCGGCTCGCCGACCGCCGGCCAGACGACGGTCTGCGACAGCGACTGCACCTTCGCTTTCTGCGGGGACGGCCGGGTCAACTCAGCCCGAGGCGAAACCTGCGACACCGGCGGCATCGCGACCGCCATCTGCGACCTCGACTGCACCGCGGTGTCCTGCGGTGACGGCGTCACCAACGCCGCGGCGGGCGAAGAGTGCGACGACGGGAACACGGACAACACCGACGGGTGCACCAACACCTGCCATCGAGCGTTCTGTGGCGACACCATCGTCCGCGCGGTCGCCGAGCAATGCGACACCGGCGGCGAGTCGCTGACCTGCAACGTGAACTGCACCACCCGCCGCTGCGGCGATGGGATCGTCAACGTGACGGCCTCCGAGGAGTGCGACGTGTTCGGCTCGCCGACGGCGGGCGAGTCGATCGCCTGCGACTCCGACTGCACCGTGGCCTTCTGCGGTGACGGGCGCCGCAACGCCACGAGGGGCGAGGCCTGCGACACCGCGGGCAACTCGGCCATTTGCGATTCGGACTGCTCGGCCGTGTCGTGCGGCGACGGGTTCCTCAACACCGCTGCCGGTGAGCAGTGCGACCCCGGACCGGTGGCGACGGCCGGCTGCAACGGCAATTGCACGTTTGCGCGGTGCGGTGACGGCGTGGTGAATCTGGCGGCGGGCGAACTGTGTGACGACGGCAACACCAGCAACGCGGACGACTGCCTCAACACCTGTCGGCCGAACGTCTGCGGCGACGCCTTCGTCGATGCCCAGGGACCGGTGGTGGAGGTCTGCGACGACGGCAATACGACGACCGAGACCTTCTGCCCGTACGGCTCGGCGACCTGTACGCGGTGCAACGCGACGTGCGGCGCCGTGCTGAACCTGACCGGCGGCGTCTGTGGTGACGCCGTGCTGAACGCGCCCAATGAGGTGTGCGATGACGGGAACGTGCTGGCGTGCGGCAGCTGTAGCGCCAACTGCCAGGCCGCGCAGCCCTCGGCGGTGGCCACCGGGACCATCACCACCGACGGGGAGAACAAGCTCACCGATGGCGACACCATCACGCTCAACGACGGCAGCAACACCGTGGTCTTCGAGTTCAGTCTCACGGTTGGTCACATGGTGAGCGGGACCCACATCGAGGTCGACTTGACGGCCGGCGGACCTCCGTTGAGCGCCGAGGCGGTCGCCGACGCGCTGATCGCCCGCATCAATGCCCAGGGCGCCACGCTGCTCATCACCGCGAGCAAGCGGCTCTCCCAGCCCTGGATCGGGCTCGCCAACGACGTGGCGACGAGCGAAGGCAACCACGCGATCGCGTCGGCCTTCGCCGACACGACCCAGACCTTCGCCTTCACCGGCATGAGCGGAGGCACGGGCGCCAACTGCGCGATCACCGAAGGCTGCGCGACGAGCGCGGACTGCAAGCCCCCGCTGACCTGCTCGGTGACGAAGACCTGCCAGTGACCGCGCCTGGGCGTTCCCGATCACCCGGGCTCTACGTCCAGGTGCTGCTGGGAGTTGGCTTGGGAATCGTGGTGGGCGTGGTGCGCCCGGACTGGGGCGTGGCGCTCAAGCCGCTGGGTGACGGTTTCGTCGGGCTGATCAAGATGTTGATCGGCCCGATCGTCTACAGCACCGTGACCGCGGGGATCGCCGGCATGGGCGATCTCAAGAAGGTCGGCCGCGTCGGCGCCAAGGCGCTGCTGTGGTTCGAGCTGATGACCACGGTGGCGCTGGCCCTGGGGCTGGTGATCGTCACGGCGATCGGCCCGGGGCGCGGCATTCACGCGAAGGTCGAGACGCTCGACACCACGCTGCTCGACAAGACGCTCAGCGGCCCGCATCCCCACGGTATCGTCGAGCACCTGTCGGCGCTGGTGCCGCAGAGCTTCGTCGGCGCCTTCGTGGGCGGCGACGTGCTGCAGGTGCTGGTGCTGGCGGTGCTCTCAGGCGTCGCGCTGGCGGGTCTCGGCGAGCGCGGCAAGCCGATCCTCGCGAGCGTCGACCAGGTGGCCGGGCTGTTCTTCGCGATCATCGGGGTGGTGATGCGGCTGGCCCCGCTCGGCGCCTTCGGGGCGATGGCCTTCACCATCGGCAAGTTCGGCGTCGGCACGCTGAGCAACCTGGTGCTGTTGATCATCAGCTTCTACGCGACGGCGCTGGTCTTCGTCTTCGGGGTGCTGGGGCTCGCGTTGCGGGTGGTGGGGCTCTCGATCTTCCGCTTCGTGGCGCACCTCAAGGAGGAGCTGGTCCTCGTGCTCGGCACCTCGTCCTCCGAGTCTGCCCTGCCCTCGCTGATGACCAAGCTCGAGGCGATGGGCTGCAGCGGCCCGGTGGTGCGGCTGGTGGTGCCGACCGGCTACTCGTTCAACCTCGACGGGACGTGCATCTACCTGACGATGGCGAGCCTCTTCGTGGCGCAGGCGCTCGACGTGCCGCTGACGCTGGGTGAACAATTGTCCCTGCTGGCGGTGCTGCTGCTCACCTCGAAGGGCGCGGCCGGGGTGACCGGGAGCGGCTTCGTGACCCTCGCGGCGACGCTGCAGTCGGTGGGCACCGTGCCGGTGGCGGGCATCTCGATGCTGCTGGGCATCGATCGCTTCATGTCCGAGGCACGGGCGCTCACCAACCTCGTCGGCAACGCGGTGGCGACGGTCGTGGTGGCGAAGTGGGAAGGCGCGCTCGATCTCGAGAAGGCGCGTGCGACGCTCCGCGCGCCCCCGGCCGAGTGATTCAGAACTGGGCGAGCGTGACGTCGGGGAACAGCAGGCGCCGGTCGGCCGTCTCGCGGGTCGCGTCGAGCGTGGAGACCAGGGCGGCGTAGTCGGTGTCCCGTTCCGCCGAGACGATCACCTTCTGTTCCCGGGGGAAGGCGGCTTTGACCTCCTCCAGCTTCGCGCGCAACGCGGCGAAGTCGTAGCGACCGTCGGGCGTGCGCGGAATGGTCGGCCCTGCGGCCGCGAGGTCGCTTTCGAGCACCACCCCCGACGTCGCGACGAAGAAGCCGGTCCGCGCGACAGCGACGGTAAGCACCAGGCCCGGCGGCTCGCGGCCGATCTCGCTGGGAGGCCCGGTGTGCGCGGCGCTGACGTTGACCATGCCGAAGGTCGCCAAACCGGCCATCGACAGCAGCATGAAGATCACCAGGTTCATCAGGATGTCGAGGTACGGGACGATGTTGAGTTCGCCCGACTCCGCTTCATCGTGCGGCCGGACCTTTCGTCTCGCGTCGTGAAAGGCCATGCCCGTCTCGACAGCGACGAGGGACGTCAGGTTCCTCTGCCGGCGCCCGAGGACTGATTGGAAAAACGAAGGCCCTGACTCTCTCCGGTTTCCCGTTGAGAATCAGGGCCTTCAAATGGTCGGGGCGACAGGATTTGAACCTGCGACCACTTGCACCCCAAGCAAGTGCGCTACCAGGCTGCGCTACGCCCCGAGAACGTCAGTTGAGACGGCGGCCTTATGCCCGCCTGACTCAGACTGGTCAACTCAATCCTCGTCGTCGTCGTCCTTCGACGCGTCGGTATGGCCGGCATCCTCGTCTTCGGCCGAAAGCTCGTCCTCGGCGACGTACCCGTCGTTGAGATCGGCCTTGAGCACCTGGCTGGGCACGAACTTCACGACCCGGCGTGCCGTGATCTCAATGGGCTGCCCGCTCTGCGGGTTCCGTCCCGGGCGGGCGCGCTTGTAGCGAGGCTGGAAGTTCCCGAACCCCGAGATCTTCACCTTGTCGCCGCGCTCCAGCGTCTCTTTGAGCGTGTCGAACACGAGCTCGACGAGCTCAGCTGACTCCTTCTTCGAGAAGCCCACCTTCTCGTAGACGCTCTCGATGATGTCCGCTTTCGTCATAGGACCCCAAGCGTAGCGTGCGCGACGAGCAAGTCAACATGCCGACATCACTATGCTTTTACGGCATGCCGCAGACTTGCATCTGAGGCCGGAAAATCGGGCTCTTATGCGCGCAGCGCCCCACCCAGACGAGCGGTCACTTCGGCGACGATCTTCTGGTGCGCCTCGGTCACTTCGGTGTCGGTGAGGGTCCGCTCGGGCGAGCGGTAGCGCAGGGCGAAAGCGAGGTTCTTCTTCCCCTCCCCGACTTGCGGGCCTGCATAGACGTCGAACACGCACACCTCGTCGACCAGCGGCTGCCCGACGTCGAGGATGACCGCGCGCACCTTCTCGGCGGCGAGCTCGCCAGGCACCACGACGGCCAGGTCGCGGAGGACCGACGGGAAGCGGCTGAGCGGCGTGGCCTGCGGCACCAGCGTCGCCTCGGCCATCAGCGCCTCGACGTTCAGCTGGAACAGGAACACCCCACTGGGTGCATCGAGGCGTTTCTGCGCGCGCGGGTGCAGTTCGCCCACCGTGCCCAGCACCCGGGTGCCGACGCAAACCGTGGCCGCGGCGCGCGGGTGATACCAGGGCGAGTCGAGCGGTTCCCAGCTCGCGCCCCCAATGTGAAGCGAGGCGAGCACCGACTCGACGGCCGCGCGGGCATCGTAGAAATCGACGGGCGCGTCCTTGCCGGACCACGAGCGGGCGCCGTCGCGAACGCCCCACAACGCACCGGCGATCTGCAACGTCTCGAGCGCGACCGGCTTGCCGTTCTCGCCGCCCTGCTCGTGCGGCTGATAGCTGCGGCCGAGTTCGTAGAAGCGCACACCGGTCGCCTGGTGACGCATCGAGCGGGCGACGTTCGGGACCAGGCTCGCGAAGAGCGTGGTGCGCATCGTCGACTGCTCGACGGACAGCGGGTTGGACACCGTGATGGCGCCCGTCTCGGCCTGGAACGCCGCGAGCTCGGCGGGCGCGACGAACGAGTAGTTCACCACCTCGTCCATCTTTTGCCCGGCCAGCGCCGCACGAATGCGACGCTCGGCGGTCACCCAGGGACGCTCGGGCTCGAGCGCGCTGAGCCCACGCGGGAGCGCCGCGGGGATCGACTCGAAGCCGCGAATGCGGGCGACCTCCTCGACGAGATCCTCTTCGATCGAGACGTCGACGCGCGCGTGCGGGACCTCCCACGTCGCGGTGACCTCATCGCCCGAGACCTTCACGAACCCCAGCGACGAGAGCACCTGCGCGCACTCGGCTGCAGGCACCGCGACGCCCAGCAACGAGGCCACCTTCGCCGTGCGCAACGTCACCTGCCGCGCCGCCTTCTTCACCGGGTATGCGTCGACGATGCCCTTGAGCACCGTGCCGCCACCGA
>JBBRUE010000283.1:0-8118 GCA_038248085.1 Myxococcales bacterium
AAGTGAGGAGCGTCAGCTCCGCGGCCTGACGGCGAGGTAGCGCAGGGTCTGGCCCCGGCGGATCTTCAGGAGCACCGATTCGCTGGGCTCCGATTCCCCGAGGGCCGCGTCGAGATCCTTCAAGTTGCCGACCGGCTCGCGGTTGACCTCGACGATCACGTCACCCGTGGCGAGCCCCGCGAGCTCGGCCGGCCCGCCCGGGACGATCGCCTCGATGCGCAGCCCGGGCTCGAGCCCCAGCGACGCGGCGGCGTTGGGGTCGAGGGCGCGCACGGCGAACCCCAGGGCGTCGATGCGCCCGCCGGAGTTCATCGCCTTGACCGCCTCGTTCGACGGCCGCTCGACCAGCGTGGCGACGAAATTGAAGGTGCGCCCCGCGCGGGTGACTTCGATCTTCATGAGGGTGCCCGGTTGGAGCAGCGCGACGCGGCGGAGGATCTGCTGGTAGCGCTGCACGGGCTTACCGCCGATGCGCACCACGCGATCCCCGGGCTTGAGGCCGGCCTTCTCGGCGGGGCTGCCGGCGAAGACGTCGACCACCACCGGCGCGCGGGCGATGCCCTCCCCCACTTCCTGGACGTTGAGCCCCAGCCAGCCGCGCTCGGGCCGGCCGTTGTCGAGGAGGTTGGGCAGCAGATCCTTGACGAGGTTGATCGGCACCGCGAAGCCGATGCCCTGGCCCTGGCTCACGATGGCGGTCGTCACCCCCACCACGTCGCCGTGCATGTCGAACAGGGGCCCGCCGGAGTTGCCGGGGTTGATCAACGCGTTGGTCTGGATGAAGTCGTCGAAGGGCCCCACGCCGATCACCCGCTCGCGCGCGCTGATCAGTCCATGGGTGACCGAGGTGTCGAGACCGAAGGGGTTGCCGATGGCCACCACCCAGTCGCCGACCTCGAGCTGATCGGAGTCGCCGAGGCTCACCGTGGGCAGGTCCTTCGCGTCGGTCAGCCGGAGCAGCGCGAGATCGGTCGAGGGATCGCGCCCCACCACGCCGGCCTCGAACTCCCGGCCATCGGCGAGCCGCACGAGGATGCGCTGGGCGCGCTCGACGACGTGGTTGTTGGTCACCACCAGGCCGTCAGGGTTGATGAGGAACCCCGAGCCCAACGAACGCGACGTGCCTTCGTTGCGGGCGCTGATGTTCACCACGCCCGGCCGCACCGCCTTGACCAGCGGCGCCAGCGAAGTGGGCGGCTGGAACTGGGGGATGCCGGAAGGCGCGTTGGGGAGGCGCTCCTTCCACAGCTGGCCAGCGGGGCCGACCGGCGTGGGCGGCGTGACCTTGCCCAGCCCGCGCTGCGCGGCGACCTTCCCGTGGATCCACTCGTCGACGGTCTGGGCCGGGGCGGCGGAGGCGACGAGCAGCGTGAGGATCAGAAGCGGACGCACGCCGGCATCGTACACACGAACCACGCCCGTCATTCCGGCATCAGGCGTTGGCCGGCTTCACGTACTTCGCGACCTTCACCACGCCGGGGCGGATGACGCGGCCCTTGAGCTGGTAGCAGGCCTTCAACACCTGGACGACCGTGCCGTCGTCGTCAGGGTCCGGGGTGATCTCCATGTCGGTGGCCTCGGCGAGGTTGGGATCGAAGTTCGTCCCCACCAGCTCGACGCGCTCGATGCCGGTGGTCTCGGCCTGCTTGAGCACGCTCTCGCGGATCAGCTTGACCCCGCGGGCCAGGGGCGAGTCGGCGGCCGACTGCAGGCAGAGATCGAGCTGATCGACGGCCTCGAGGAGCACGCGGGCGACGTTGCCCTTCTCGACGTCGATCATCCGCTCACGTTCCCGGGTCTGCCGCTGCTTGAACTCTTCCCGGTCGCGCTCGCCGGCCTGGAGGGCGTGGGCCAGATCGTTCACGCGGCGCCGCGCGACCTCGAGCTCCTCGGTGAGGCGCTGGACCTGGGGATCCATCATCGGCAGCGGGCTCTCGGGCTCCTGCATCTCGGGCGTCGACTGTTCACTCATGGCCGCGCCAAAGTAACCGTGGAAGGGGCGCTGTCAACGCGCAGCGTCGAGCAGGACGCGGCGCAACTGCCCGACAAGAAAGAGAGATCCCGCGACGACGATCACCCCCTCGGGCGGGGCGGCGCGGCGGGCGGCCTCCAGCGCCGCGAGGGCATCGGGGTGCAGCGAGACGTGCGGGTTGAGTTCCCGGGCGAGGGTTTCGTAGCTCTTCGGGTCGCGCGTGCGCGGGCTGCCGACCGGCGTGGCGTAGAGCGCCGCGACCCGCGGGAAGAGGGCCCGCATCATCGGCTCGGAGTCCTTGTCGGCGAAGACGCCGAAGACGAGGTGCACCGGGCGTCCCGCGTACTCGCTGTCGAGCGCCTGGATGAGGACCTGCACGCCGGCCGGGTTGTGCGCGCCGTCGAGGACGACCGGGGGCGAACCGGGGAACTCCTCGAGCCGTCCAGGCCAGAGGGCGGTGCGCACGCCTTCCCGGACCTGGTCTGCGGTGAGCGGGAAGTCCGTCAACGCTTCCAGGCACGCCAGCGCGACCGCGAGGTTCTGGTGCTGGTGCGCGCCCTTCAGCTGGAGCTGCAGGCCCTCGAGCGTCAGTCCCGGGCCGCGGTAGGTCGTGCCCTCGAGCGAGAAGTCGCGTCCCTCGAGCAGCAGCGTCCCTGCGCCGGCGCGGGCCTCGGTGATCGCAGTGAGGGCCTCCGGGGGCTGCCGGCTGACGACCAGCGGCACCCCGGGCTTGAGGATGCCGGCCTTCTCGGTGGCGATCGCGGCGAGCGTGTTCCCCAGGTACTCCATGTGATCGAAGTCGATCGGCGTGATGCAGGTGACCTTCGGCACGCACGCGGTGGTGGCGTCGAGCCGGCCGCCGAGCCCCGTCTCGATCACCGCGAGGTCCACCCGCTCCTGGGCGAAGTGCCAGAACGCGACGAGGGTGCCGAACTCGAAGTAGGTCAGCTCGTGCGCGAGCCCGAGCACCGCGAGCACCTCGGCGATGCGGCGGCCAAAGGTGTCGTCGTCGATCTCCACCCCGTCGACCTGGATGCGCTCGTTGGGGCGAATGAGGTGCGGCGAGGTGTAGAGCCCGGTGCGGTACTGCGTGCGCAGGCACGACGCGGCGATGGCGCAGGTCGAGCCCTTGCCGTTGGTGCCGGCCACGTGGAGCGCGGGGAACTTCCGCTCTGGGTGGCCGAGTCGTTCGAGCGCGAGGCGCACCCGATCGAGCCCCATCTTGATGCTGGAGGGCGAGAGCCCCGCGAAGTGCGCGAGCCCCTCTCGAGGCGTCACGAGGCCATCAGCCCCATCGCCTGGATGATCTTCGCGCGCAGGTCCTTGCGCTGGACGATCGCGTCGATCATCCCGTGCTCGAGCAGGAACTCGCTGCGCTGGAAGCCCTCGGGGAGCTTCTGGCGAATGGTCTGCTCGATCACCCGGGGGCCGGCGAAGCCGATCAGCGCGCGGGGCTCGGCGAGGATCAGATCGCCCAGCCACGAGAACGAGGCCGCCACGCCGCCGGTGGTCGGGTGCAGCAGCACCGAGATGTACGGCTGGCGGATCTCGCGGAACCGGCTGATCGCCGCGCAGGTCTTCGCCATCTGCATCAGCGAGAAGATGCCTTCCTGCATGCGCGCGCCGCCGGAGGCCGAGAAGACGATCGCCGGCGACTTGAGCTCGATCGCCCGCTCGAAGACGCGGGTGACCTTCTCACCCACCACGCTGCCCATCGACCCGCCCATGTACTCGAAGTTGAAACACCCGAGGCTGACGCGGCGATCGTCGATCTGGCCCACGCCGCTGATGAAGGCGTCCTTCTCGCCCAGCTTCTTCATCGTCGCCTTGATGCGATCCTTGTACTTCTTGGAGTCGGAGAACCCGAGCGGGTCCATGGACTCGAGGTCGGTGTCGAACTCCTCGAAGGTGTCGGGGTCGCACAGCGCCGCGATGCGGTGGCGCGCCGGGTACTGCATGTGGTGGCCACAGCTCGGGCAGACGTTCTGGGCCTTCACCAGCTCTTCGCTGAGCATGATGTCGCCACACTCGTCGCACTTCTCCCAGATGCCTTCCATGCGGGAGCTGCTCGGGAGCGACGCCTCGCTCGGATCGGGGGCGGCGATCTTCGGCTTCTTCTGGAACCAAGCCTGACCTGACATGCCGCGGGCTCTATCGGCTCACGGCAGGCACCTCAAGCGTTGCCTCGTGGCGCCCTGACGGCCTGCGTCAACCTCTCACGCCGATCCCGCGAGGGATTCGATCTCGACGCGGGATTTCGGGATCGACGCGGTGAGCACCTCGACGCCGGTGGCGGTGCACACCACGTCGTCCTCGATGCGGATGCCGCCAAAGCCGCGCCCCCCGTTCATCGCGAGGAACTTCTCGGCCGCGTCCCACTTCACCTGGGTCTTGAAGCGCTCGCGGAGCTCCGGGTTACGGAGGATCGCCGGCACGAAGTACAGGCCCGGCTCGATGGTGAAGAGCATGCCCGGCTCGAGATCGAGATCCATGCGGAGGTACTGGGTGCCGAACTGCGTGCTGCGCGTGCGGCCGTTCGGGTAGTGGATGCGATCGCCGAAGGCCTCGACGTCGTGCACGTCGAGCCCGAGCTGGTGACCCAGGCCATGGGGGAAGAAGATCGCGTGCGCCCCGGACTCGACGAGCCCATCGGGGTCGCCCACGAGGAGCCCGAGCCGCACCAGGCCCTCGGCCAGCACCCGCGACGCGCGCAGGTGGAGATCGCGGTACCGCACCCCGGGCTTCACCGCGGAGATCGCGTCGAGTTCGCTGGCGAGCACCAGATCGTAGACGTCGCGGCCTTCGGGGGTGAAGGCGCCGCCGACCGGCCAGTCACGCGTGACGTCGTTGCAGTAGCCGGTGTCGAGGCTCTCGGCGCCCGCGTCGAGGAGGACGATGTCGCCCTTCTGAAGCGTGTGGCGGTGGTCGTTGTTGTGCAGCACCTCGCCGCGTACCGAGAGGATGGTGTTGTAGGCAGGGGTGCACCCACCGCGCGCGAAGGCGCCCTCGACCTGGCCCGCGAGGAACTGCTCACCGACGCCGGGCTTCGAGTGCTGCATCGCCAGCACGTGCGCTTCGCGGGTGACGGGCACCAGCCGGCGGATCTCGGCGAGCTCGTCGTCACCCTTGTGGAGCCGCAGCTTCGCGAGGCGATCGATCAGCGCGCCTTCCCCCACCTTCTTCGGGTCGTCGAAGTCGAGGTCCTCCCCGGTGATGCCCCGGGCCCGCGCCGTCGCCTTCCCATCGGCCACCGCCAGCGAGCGCACCGGGCGGCCCTTCGCGAACGCGAGCACGTGCTGCTCGAGCGCCTCGACCGGGAGCACCGCGTCGACCTGCTGGCGCGCCTTCACCGCGTCGAAGGCCTCGAGGGCGCCGTGCCACAGCGCGTCGGCCACCGTGCGCTCGGTGAGGAAGAGCGTCACCCGGCCGTCGGCGGGGTCGAAGAAGGCCGCGCTGCCCGCCTCGGGGCGCTCGAAGAAGTAGAGGAACGTGCTGTCGGCGCGGTACGGGTACAC
This sequence comes from Myxococcales bacterium, assembly GCA_038248085.1. GTDB lineage: Bacteria > Myxococcota > Myxococcia > Myxococcales > Myxococcaceae > Archangium_A. The sequence goes on from JBBRUE010000283.1 coordinate 5,488, forward strand.
GTTCGCCGGGTAGTTGCGCGAGACCAGTCCCCCCGCCATCAGCAACACCGGGCCTTCGAGACCCGCCAGGAAGCGCGTGCGGCGATCGGCGTAGTTCATGCGCTGCTTCTACTGCGCGCCCTCACCGAGGTCTTCCCTGCGCGAGGGCACTCGAGCTCGGTCTGCGACGGCGTTGAGCTTGTGGTACGCGCGGACCCCATGAGAGCCGCGCTGAGCCTCAACGCCGAAGGTCCCGAGGGAGTTCGTTTCGCCCAGGTCGCCGCGCCCGTCGCGGGCCCCGATGAGGTGCTGGTCAAGGTGAAGGCCACCGCGCTCAACCGCGCCGATCTGCTGCAGACCATGGGGCTCTACCCGGCGCCTCCCGGCGTCTCGGCAGACATCCCGGGGCTCGAGTACGCGGGCGAGATCGCGGCGATCGGCGCGCGGGTGACGCGCTGGAACGTCGGTGACCGGGTGATGGGCCTCGTCGCCGGTGGCGCCTGGGCCGAAGAGCTCGTCACCCATGAGCGCGAGGCCATCGCCCTGCCCGCCGGCATGTCGTTCGCCGACGCCGCGGCGCTCCCGGAGGCCTTCGCCACCGCGTTCGATGCGCTCTCGCTGCAGGCCGGCGTGTCGGTGAACAGCGAAGTGTTGATCCACGCTGTCGCCAGCGGCGTGGGCACCGCCGCCCTTCAGCTCTGCAAGCTCTTCGGCGCGAAGGCGATCGGCACCGGGCGCAACGCGGCGAAGCTCGAGCGGGCCGCGGCGCTGGGCCTCGAGCGCAGCATCCTCGTGAAGGACGGCGTCTTCGCCGCGCGGGTCAAGCAGTTCACCGAGGGCCGCGGCTGCGACATCGCGCTCGACCTGGTCGGCGGCGACTGGTTCCCCGAGACGATCGACGCGATGGCCCCGAAGGGCACCCTGATGCTCATCGGGCTGGTCGCCGGCGCGTCGGCCCAGGTGCCCCTGCGTTCGGTGCTCGGCAAGCGGCTGCGCATTCTCGGCACCTCGCTGCGCTCACGCACCCTCGAGGAGAAGATCACCGTCGCGCGCGCCTTCGAGCAGCGCCTCGTGCCCGCCTTCACGACCGGCCAGTTGAAGCCAGTCGTTGACGCCGTGCTGCCGATGGCCGAGTTGAAGGCGGCGCTGCTGCGCCTCGCAGCCAACGACAGCTTCGGAAAACTCGTTCTCACCTGGTGACCTTGCCCATGCCCGCCTTCGACCCCAACGCTCCCGCCCGCCCCGACTCCGGTGTCTTCGGCCTGCCCTTCACGGCCGAGGAGGCGAAGGTCGTGCTCGTGCCCGTGCCCTTCGAGGCCACCACCAGCTACGGCGGCGGCACCGCGAATGGCCCCCAGGCGATCCTCGAGGGGTCGCGGCAGGTCGACCTCTTCGACCTCGACACCGGCAAGCCCTACGAGCCGGGCATCGCGATGCTCGACGAGCCGGCCGAAGTCCGGGCGTGGAACGACGAAGCGAAGAAGCTCGCCGCGCCGATCGTCGAGTCGGGTGGCCTGGAGACCGACGTCGCCGCGCTGGCCCAGGTGAACGCGCTGTCCGAGAAGATGAACCAGTGGGTGTACGCCACCACCAAACACTGGCTCGACAAGGGCAAGGTGGTGGGCGTGGTGGGCGGCGATCACTCCACCCCGTTCGGCTGCATCAAGGCCTACGCCGAGAAGTACCCGGAGCTGGGGGTGCTGCACCTCGACGCCCACGCCGATCTCCGCGACGCCTACGAGGGCTTCACCTGGTCGCATGCGTCGATCATGTTCAACGTGATGAAGCACGTGCCGAACGTGAAGAAGCTGGTGCAGGTCGGCATCCGCGACTTCGGAGAGGCTGAGTACGCGCTGATCCGCGAGTCGAACGGCCGCATTCACACCTTCTTCGACGCCCGGTTGGCGCGGGCGCGGCTCGACGGCATGCCGTGGCGCGAGCAGGTCGACACCATCGTCGCCGAGCTGCCGCAGCACGTGTACCTCTCGTGGGACATCGACGGTCTCGAGCCGACGCTGTGCCCGAACACCGGGACCCCGGTGCCTGGAGGCCTGACCTTCATGCAGGCCGTCGCGCTCCTCGAGGGCGTGGTGCGCGCGGGGAAGAAGATCATCGGGTTCGATCTCAACGAGGTCTCGCCCGGCGCAGACGGCAGCGAGTGGGACGGCAACGTCGGCGCGCGGCTGCTCTACAAGATGATCGGCTGGACGCTCATGAGCCAGGGCCTCACGGGCTGGTGAACCTCACCGCCGCCCTCCTCGGCCTCGCCCTCGGTGCCCAGGCCACGGTCGGGGCCGAAGACGTCGGGGCTGCGCTTCGGGACGCCGGCGCGAGCTGGGCCGAAACCGGCGAGCCCCACCCGCTGTTGGCGCGCCTCACGCCCCGCGACGAAGCGACGACCGGTGCGCTCGCGACGTTCTTCCGACAGGAACCGGACGAGACCGAACGCGCCCGCGCGATCCACGACTGGCTGGTGACGCGGCTGGCGTACGGGTCGACCGGGCTCCCCCAGTCGGTCGACGACGTGCTCCGGCGGCGAACGGCGAACTGTGACGGGTACGCGAGGCTCTTCCAGGTGCTGGGGAAGGCCGCGGGCCTCGAGGTGGTGTCGATCACCGGCCTCGCCCGCGACTCGATGGGACGGCCCCAGCC
>JBBRUE010000284.1:0-8112 GCA_038248085.1 Myxococcales bacterium
ACCGGCGCCAGCTCGTTGTCGACGGCGCTGGGCAAGCCGGTGGTCACCATTCCAGGGTGCCCGCCCAACCCGTACAACTTCCTCTCGACGGTCGTGCACTTCCTGACCTTCGGCAAGCTGCCGGACCTCGATGAGAAGGGCCGCCCGAAGTTCGCCTACGGCCGGTTGATCCACGAGAACTGCGAGCGGCGCGCGCACTTCGACGCTGGCCGCTTCGCCACCCAGTTCGGGGACGAGGGGCACCGTCAGGGCTACTGCCTCTACAAGCTGGGCTGCAAGGGCCCGGAGACCTACGCCAACTGCCCTCAGATTCTCTTCGGCGACGTCGGCACCGGTTCCTGGCCGGTGGGCACAGGGCACCCGTGCATCGGTTGCACCGAGGAGGGCATCGGCTTCACCAAGCCGATCCACGCCCTGGCGGTGCTCAAGACGGTGACCCCGCCCACGCAGTTCGCGCGGCCGGGAGAAGAGCAGGGGCAGGGCGCGACGGCCGTCACCGCAGGCACCGCGGCGGTGCTCGGCGGGCTGGCGATCGGCGCCGGTCTCAAGCTCGCGAGCAACCTGGGCAAACGAGACGACACCGAACCGCCGAAACCCGACTGATCGAGGAGCCGGATCATGACCATCGATCGACGAAATTTCCTGAAGCTGGCGGGTAGCACCGCGGGCATCGCCGCGGCGACGACGAGCGGGGTGGCGCAGGCGAGGCCGAACAAGACGATGCCGGAGGAAGCCCTCGGCATGCTCTACGACGGCACCCTGTGCATCGGCTGCCGCGCGTGCATCCCGGCCTGCAAAGAGGCCAACAACATGCCGGCGGTGCTGACGCCGCTGAAGGTGGACGGGAAGGTCGAAGCGCTGTGGGACGCGCCGCTCGACATCTCGGGCCACACGCTCAACATCATCAAGGCCTACAAGAACGGCACCGGCGCGACGAAGGACCAGGCGGTCGACGGCTTCGCGTACACCAAGCAGTCGTGCTTTCACTGCGTCGACGCCTCGTGCGTCTCGTGCTGCCCCGTCTCAGCGATGACGAAGGACCCGGTCAACGGCATCGTCTCGTACAGCGTCGAGGCGTGCATTGGCTGCCGCTACTGCGTCACCGCCTGTCCCTTCGGCGTGCCGCGCTTCACCTTCGACACCCCCGACCCGAAGATCTCCAAGTGCCAGCTGTGCAAGCACCGCCTCGCCGACGGCAAGTACGCCGCCTGCGCGGAGGTCTGCCCGACCGGCGCGACGCTCTTCGGCAAGGTCAAGGATCTCAAGGTGGAGATCGCGCGGCGCAAGTCGCTCGCGCCCGGCACCACCACCACCTTCCCGCGCGGGCGCATCGGCGGCGGTGACACCTACGTGGGCCAGGTCGGCAAGTACGTGGAGCACGTCTACGGCGAGCACGAGATCGGCGGCACCCAGGTGATTCACCTCTCGGGTGTGCCGTTCGAGCTGCTCGACAAGCCGCCGCTCCCCGACATCGCGCCGGCGGCGGTGTCCGAGACCATTCAGCACGGGCTCTATTACGGGCTGATCGCCCCGGCGACGTTCCTCGGCATTTTGGTGGCCGCCGCGCGGCGCAACATGCGCCGTGAAGAAGACCCGCCTACGCCCCCGGACAAGGGAGGCACCCCGTGAGCGCCAACGCCTCGCACCTGCACGCGCCGGCCCCGGTGGGCGGCAAGCTGGTGACCCCGACCACGGTCTTGTTGCTGTTGATGGTCCTGGCGATGGTGGGCGTGCTCGCCTACCGCTTCGTCTACGGCCTCGGCGCGGCGACCAACATGAGCGACGGCTACCCCTGGGGGCTGTGGATCGCCTGGGACGTGGTTGCGGGCTCGGCGCTCGCCGGCGGCGGGTTCTCGACCGCGCTGCTCGTCTACATCTTGAATCGCGGCGAGTACCACCCGCTGATCCGCCCGGCGTTGGTGGCGGCCTTCGTGGGCTACGTGCAGGCCGGCTTCTCGGTGATGTTCGACCTCGGCCGCTGGTGGGATTTCTGGCACATCTTCTGGCCCAAATACGCGCAGATCAACTCGGTGCTCTTCGAGGTCGCCCTCTGCATCATGGCGTACATCGTGATCATCATGATCGAGCTGCTGCCGGTGGTGATGGAGCGCTTCGGCTGGGAGAACCCGCGCAAGAAGTTGAACCGCATGCTGTTCTTCTTCGTGGCCGTCGGCGTGCTGCTGCCGACCATGCACCAGTCGTCGCTGGGCACGCTGCTGGTGGTGCTCGGCCCGCAGGTGCACCCGCTCTACCAGTCGAACCTGTTACCGATCCTCTTCCTCACCTCGACGGTGGGCATGGGCTTCGCGGCGGTGACGCTGGAGAGCGCGATCTCCGCGGCGGGGCTGCGCCGCCCGTTCGAGAAGGAGATCCTCGGCAAGCTGCTGCAGATCGGCCGGTTCCTGATGGGGATCTTCCTGGTGGTGCGCTTCGGCGACCTCGTCTGGCGCGGCGCGCTGGGCAAGGCCTTCGAGCCCTCGGTGCCGATGGTGACCTTCTGGATCGAGAATCTCCTGTTCTCGGTGCCGCTGTGGTTGCTGGCGACGGCGAAGCAGCGCGGCCGGTCGCAGTTGATCTTCCTGTCCGCGATGGCGATGGCGCTGGCGGGCATCATGTACCGGCTCTCGGCCTTCCTCGTCGCCTACGACACCGGCGCGGGCTGGCACTACTTCCCGTCGCTCGGTGAGATGACCGTCACCGGCGGCCTCATCGCGTTCGAAGTACTCGCCATCATCCTGGCCATCCGGCTGTTGCCCATCCTCCCGGCGGTGCCGGGCACGACGAGGAAGACATCATGAGTAAGCGGATCACCATCGACCCCATCACGCGCATCGAAGGCCACCTCCGCATCGACTGCGAGGTCGGCGCGGACAACAAGGTCAGCGCGGCGTGGGCCTCGGGCACCATGTGGCGCGGCGTGGAGCAGATTCTGCTCGGGCGCGACCCGCGCGACGCGTGGGCGATCACCCAGCGCTTCTGCGGCGTGTGTACGACGGTGCACGCCATCGCCTCGGTGCGCGCGGTCGAGAACGCGCTCGATCTCCCGGTGCCGAAGAACGCCCAGTACATCCGCAACCTGATGATCGCCGCGCACGCAGTGCACGACGAGATCGTCCACTTCTACCACCTGTCGGCGCTCGACTGGGTCGACGTGACGTCGGCGCTGAAGGCCGACCCGGTGAAGGCCTCGCAGCTCGGCGAGAGCCTCTCGAGCTGGCCCGGCAACGGAAAGAACGAGCTCACCGCGGTGCAGGTCAAGCTCAAGGGGCTGATCGACAGCGGGCAGCTGGGCATCTTCACCAACGGCTACTGGGGCCACCCGGCGATGAAGCTGCCGCCCGAGGTGAACCTGCTGGCGGTCAACCACTACCTCCAGGCGTTGGAGTACCAACGGCAGGCGAACAAGATCGTCGCCATTCTCGGGAGCAAGACGCCACACATTCAGAACGTGGCGGTGGGCGGGGTCTCGAACCCGATCGCGCTCAACAGCCAGTCGGTGCTGACCGTCGAGCGGTTGCTGGCGATCAAGGAGCACATCGACGCGGTGAAGGACTTCGTCAACAACGTCTACCTGGTGGACGTCGCGGCGGTCGCGGCCTTCTACCCGGAGTGGACCACCATCGGGAAAGGCGTCACCAACTACCTGGCGTGCCCCGACTTCCCGCTCGACGAGAAGGGCACGAAGTTCGAGACGGCCGGCGGTCACATCGCGGGTGGCGATCTCGCCAGCTTCAAGCCGATCACCCAGTTCGGCGACGCGTACTTCCGTGAGGGGGTCGCCGAAAGCGTGAAGCACGCCTGGTACCAGGGCGGGAAGGGGCCGCTGCACCCGTACAAGGGAGAGACCAACGCCGAGTACACGGACTTCCAGGAGAACGGGAAGTACTCGTGGGTGAAGTCGCCGACCTTCCTGGGCGAGCCTGCGCAGGTCGGCCCGCTGGCGCGCGTGCTGATGGCGGTGGCCACCAAGGACGAGGAGATCACCAAGCACCTCACCCGGTTGCTCGGCCTCATCGACACGGTGGGCAAGGTGAAGGTGCCGCTCGAAGGGTTGCACTCGACGCTCGGCCGGCACGCGGCGCGCGCGGTGATGTGCCAGCGCAACGTGGAGATCCTCGAGAAGCAGTGGAAGCTGCTGATCGACAACATCGCGGCGGGTGACGCGGCGACGTTCAACAAGCCCGAGTTCCCCAAGGGCGAGATCTCCGGCTTCGGCTTCCACGAGGCCCCGCGCGGGCTGCTCTCGCACTGGATCGTGATCGAGAACGGCATCATCAAGAACTACCAGGCCGTGGTGCCCACCACCTGGAACGCGGCGCCGCGCAACGAGAAGGACCAGATGGGCCCCTACGAGGCCTCGCTGGTCGGCACTCCGCTGGCGGACCCCGAGAAGCCGCTGGAGGTGCTGCGCACCATCCACTCCTTCGACCCCTGCCTCGCCTGCGCGGTGCACCTCACCGACGTCACCAAGCGGCCGATCGTCAAAGTCCGGGCCCTGTGAGCACCCAACGCCGTCGCCCCAGGGGGCTCTGATGCAGGTCGTGATCCTCGGCGTGGGGAACCTGTTGATGTGCGACGAGGGCGTCGGCGTGCACGCCGTCACCGCGCTCGAGAAGGAATTGGATTTCCCCGAGAACGTTCGCTGCGTCGACGGGGGCACCTCGACCCATGAGCTGCGGGGTGATCTCGAAGATCTCGATCACCTCATCGTGATCGACGCGGTGCTCTCGGGGGCCGCTCCCGGTTCGCTGGTGCGCCTCGAGGGCGCGGCGGTGCCGGCGCAGTTCACCACCAAGCTCTCCCCGCACCAGGTGGGCATCTCCGATCTGCTGGCCACCCTCAAGTTCATGGGCCGCGAGCCGAAGAACGTGCTGCTCCTCGGCGTCGAGCCGGTGCGAATGTCGCTCGACATGGAGCTCTCACCCGAGGTCGCCGCGCGGGTGCCCGAGCTCTGTGCGCAGGTGATGGCGGAACTCGCACGGCTCGGGGTCACCCCGACCATGCGCAGCGGGAAGTCGCTCCCGAGCTGACCTCGCCGTCGTGCAGGAGAGACTCCGATGTTGTCCAGGTAGCTGATCGCTGCGCTGGCCTTCGCCCTCGGCAGCTGCGCGTCGGTCGGGGCCCGACAACTCCCCGAGGTGCAGGCGGACTTCAACGACAAGGCGGGGCACTGGAACGCGCGCCGTCGGCGGCGGCCCCGCGTTCCAGCTCACAGCGTCTTGCGGATCGCGGCCAGTTCCTTTCGGCGCGCGCGCGTCGACGCGGGGTAGGTCAGTTCCAGGCCCCGCATGGTGTCGAGGATGATCTCCGAGACGATCAAGTGGGCGTCGCTCTTGTCGTCGGCGGGCACGACGTACCACGGCGCCTGGGCGGTGCTGGTGGCGCCGAGGCACGACTCGTACGCGCGCATGTACTGCTTCCAGAACTGACGCTCTTTCATATCGGCCGGGTTGAACTTCCAGTTTTTGTCGTCGTCGTCGATGCGCTTGAGGAAGCGCTTGCGCTGCTCGTTCTTCGAGAGGTGCAGGAAGAATTTGATGACCTTCGTTCCGCTTCGGCTGAGGTGGCTCTCGAGGTCGACGATCGAGCGATGCCGATCGGGCCAGATCGTCTTTCGCTGGGAGAGCGCGAGGGGGAGGTTCTGGCCGGCGAGGATCTCCGGGTGCACGCGGACGATCAGCACCTCCTCGTAATAGGAGCGGTTGAAGATCCCGATCATGCCGCGGGGCGGGAGGTGCTGCGTCGAGCGCCACAAGAAGTCGTGCTCGAGCTCGTCGCGGCTGGGGTGCTTGAAGCTGTGCACCTGGCAGCCCTGCGGGTTGACCCCCGACATGACGTGCTTGATCGCGCTGTCCTTTCCCGCGGCGTCCATGGCCTGGAAGACCAGCAGCAGGGAATAGCTGCGGTTTGCGTAGAAGAGATCCTGCAGCGCGCTGAGCTCTTCGACCTGCTCGCCGCTCCGCTTCCGGTACTCGTCCTTCGAGTCACACAGCGACGGACCGCGGGTAGGCCAATCGCGGAGGGCGACGGTCTGGTTCGGCTTGACGCGGTAGTCCCTGGCGCTGAGGCGCATGGCTGCACGGTCGCGCCGGGGCCTCACGATGTCCAGCAGGTGCATTCTTTTCGGGCTGCACTTCGGGCGCGCCGTCGACCACGCTGGTACAGACCCCGATGGGCGCGAACTCCTCGGTGCGGTGGTTGATCAAGGCGCTGCTCGTGGCCCTCAGCGGCTGCGCGACGGTCGGGGCGCAGACGCTCCCGGAGGTGCAGGGCGCCTTCAACGAGAACCTCTCCGTCACCCAGGACACCGAGTTTCTCCTCAACATCGTGCGCCTGCGGTACCGCGATACCCCGGCCTTCCTCGACGTGGCCAGCGTCACCACGCAGCAGACGGTGTCCGGGAGCGTCGGCCTCGGGAGCTCGGTGGCCGTGGTGCCGACGCCCGGCGTGGGCCTCAACGGCAACCTCGGCGGTTCGATCTCGGTGACGCCCACCACCACCTTCGCGCCGGTGCGCGGGGACGACTTCGTCAAGCGCCTGGTCGCCCCCATCTCGCTGCAGACGGTGGTGATGCTGGCCTCGTCGGGCTGGAGCATCGCGCGCGTGCTGCAGCTCACCGTCGATCGCCTCAACCACGTCACCAACGCGCCGACCGCCACCGGGCCGACGCCCGAGCTCCCGCCGAATGCCTCGCGCTTCATCAGCCTCACGCGGGCGCTGCGCGCGCTTCAGCTCGAGGAGCACCTCTCGATGGGGCTCGTCCGGGAAGACGGCACCACGGCGAGCGGCATCCTCTCGTTCGACGAGGCCGCCGAGGCCGATGACCCCTACCGCACGACGCACGAGCTCCTCGAGATCCCCCGCGAGGTGACGCACCTGCGCCTCACCGAGGACTTCACGCACCAGGGGGCGGGGCCGCTGCGGGTGCGGCTGCGCTCGGTGCTGGGCGCGATCTTCTACCTCTCGCAGGCCGTCGAAGTGCCGCCGGAGCACGAGGCTGCGGGGCTGGTCACCGTCACCCGGGACACCGCCGGCAAACGCTTCGACTGGCAGCGCGTACTGGACGGGATCTTTCGCGTTCGCTGGAGCCGCAGCGAGCCCGCCCACGCCGCCGTGAAGGTGATGCATCGCGGCGCCTGGTTCTATGTGGCCGACGACGACCTCGACTCGAAGAGCACCTTCATGTTGCTCATCCAGATCTTCAACATGCAGGCGGGGCGGGCGTCACTGCCGATTCCCCTGCTCACCATTCCCGCCGGCCGCTGAGAATCCGCGGTGCTCGTTACTGGGACGACGGGCCGGGCGCCACGCAGATCAGGCACCCGGAGCACGCGCTGCCGCAGGTCTGGTCGAAGGTCTGGGTGACGCACGCACCGGCGCTGCACTGGGGGCCGGTGCACGTCTGGTGCCTTCTGCAGTCGAGGCAGCTGCAACTCCCGCTGCAGGTGCCACAGCTCACCACGCCGCAGGTGTTGCCATCGGTGTTGCGCACGCAGGTGGTGGTGTCGGTCTCGGTCGTGGTGGCGGCGTTACAGGTGCTCGCGCCGCACGTGGAGGTGGTGATGGATCGCGTGCGGGTGCCGGCGTACCCGCAGGCGGTGCCATAGCTGCAGGCGCCCCACGCCCCGGTGACGGTGGCGCTGCAGGTCGTGCCGTCCATGCTCCGGGTGCAGCCCGCCATGTCCGTCTCCGTGGTGGTGGTCGGATCGCAGCCGCCGGCCGCGTTGCAGGCGTAGGTGGTGACCAAGCGCGTGCGCGAGCCCGCGTTGCTGCAGGCGGCCGCGTAGCTGCAGGCGGTGTACGCCCCGTACTGGGTGGTGCCACAGCTGGTCCCGGTGGTGCTGCGGCCGCAGCCGGCGATGTCGTTCTCGGTGGTCGTGCTGGTGTTGCAGGCGCCGCTCCCGCACGTGTACGCGGAGACGGTGCGTGAGCGCGTGCCCGAGGTGGCGCACGTGCTGCCGTAGCTGCACGCGCCATACGCTCCGGTGGAAGTGGTGCCACACGACTGGCCTCCGGTGACCCGAGTGCAGCCAGTGGCGTCGGTCTCGGTGGCGGTGGTCGAGCCGCACGCGCCCGCCTGACAGACCGGGTCGGTGCGGGTGCGGGTGCGGC
>JBBRUE010000285.1:0-8110 GCA_038248085.1 Myxococcales bacterium
ACATGCTGGCGCTGGGCCGGGTGAAGGACCAGGCCGAGATGCAGACCGTGCTCGACCTGCTCTCGAAGGAGACCGCCCGGCTCTCGGGGATGATCGAGTCGGTGCTCGACTGGTCCCGCATCGAGAGCGGCAAGAAGAAGTACCGCAAGGAGCGGCTGCCGGCCTCCGAGCTGCTCGACGCGGCGGTCTCGGCCTTCAAGGCGCAGCACCTCGACGCGCCGGCGGCCCTCGAGGTCAAGCTCCAGCCCGACGTGGGCGAGGTGGACATCGATCGCGACGCGCTCTCGGGCGCGCTGCTGAACCTGCTGCAGAACGCCTACAAGTACTCGAAGGACGACAAGCGCATCGAGCTGCGCGTGGTGCGCGACGACGAGTTCATCGTCTTCGAGGTCGAAGACCACGGGGTGGGCATTCCCCGGCGGGAACAGAAGCGCATCTTCGACCGTTTCTACCGGGTCGACACGCTGCTCACCCGCGACACCGAGGGCTCGGGGCTCGGCCTGTCGATCGCCCAGCGCATCGTGCAGTCTCACGACGGGTGGATTTCGGTCGACAGCGTCCCCGGCCGCGGCAGTACTTTCCGTATTCATCTCCCGGTAGCCACATGACCGAAGTCACCGAACAGAAGCTGCGCATCCTCGTGGTGGAAGACGACCTCTCCATCCTCACCGGGCTCTCGATGAGCCTGCGCTTCGAGGGCTACGAGGTGCTGCAGGCGCAGGACGGCCGCACCGGGCTGCAGAAGGTGATCGACGAGCGGCCCGATCTCCTCGTGCTCGACGTGATGCTGCCCCAGATGAACGGCTTCGAGGTGCTCGAGGAGCTCAAGAAGCGGGGCAGCACCGTGCCGGTGGTGGTGCTCTCGGCCAAGGGCGTCGAGACCGACCGGGTGATGGGCCTCAACCTCGGGGCCGACGACTACGTGGTCAAGCCGTTCGGGCTGCAGGAGCTGCTGGCCCGCATCCGCGCGGTGCTCCGCCGCCGGGTGCGCGACGAGTCGGTGGTGCGCTTCTCGGACACCGCGGTCGATCTCAACGCCAAGACCGTCAGCCGCAAGGGCGTGGCGATCGAGCTCACCGCGCAGGAGTTCAAGCTGCTCGGCCACTTCGTCAGCCACCCTGGCCACACCTTCAGCCGCGAGGAGCTGCTCTCGGGCGCGTGGGGCTACGGCTACGAGGGCACGGCGCGCACGGTGGACAACTTCGTCAGCCAGCTCCGCGCGAAGTTCGAGCCCGACCCGGAGGCCCCCCGGCACTTCACCACGGTGCGTGGGCTCGGCTATCGCTTCGACCCCTGACCCTCAGGCCGAACGAAAACGCTGCCCGACGAAGCCCTTGAGGGTGGCGGGCAGAAAGAAGGTCATCTCGACGTCGCCGAACTTGAGGCGCGCGCCGTCTTTGAGCGTGACGCGCTGCCTGGCGGACACCAGCACCCCGTCCACCCAGGTGCCGTTCTTGCTCTCGGCATCGGTGAGGGACCATTGGTGCGAGCGTTCGTCCTGCTGCAGCCAGGCGTGGAAGCGGCTCACCGAGCCATCGTCGACCACCACGTCGTTGCTCTCGACGCGCCCGATGGTGACGCCCATGGCGAAGGGGTTGTTGGTGCCCGCCAGCTTCTCGACGAAGAAGACGATCGGCTCACCCGCACGGGGGCGATTCAGGGCGGCTCCGGAGTCGGTCATTTCCCAGTGGCCGGAGTCGGTCATGTTCGACGAGCCGCCCTCCCACACCAGCCCCGGCACCGTCGGATCGGCGTGCGGCTGGGGGTTGACGAACAGCTTCATCGCGAGCTGAGACAGGGGTACAGGCACGTCGGTCAGCGTAGATCAGCGCTGCCGACTACAGTGGGTTCATCATGCATCGTCGATACACGATTCACCGCGACGGAGATCTCCTCGTCGAGGACCTGGGCCCTGACGGCAAACCGCTCGAGGCCGAGCCGGTGCCCGCCGAAGAACGACTCCCCGTGGAGCTGACGATCATGTCGGCCGACGACACCGATTCCCGGGCGCAGCTGCTCGACCTGCTCGAGACGGCGCTGGGGCTGGAGACGGAAGGACCGGAGTCAGTGGGCCTCCGCAAGAAGGAAGGCCACAAGCTCACCGTCGTTTGATTCGGAACAGCGGAACCCTGCTCACTGACTGAGGATTCTGCGGGCCTCTTCAGCGCTGGCGAAGGGTTCTTTCCCGGCGGCCCAGGGGAGCGAGGCGAGGGCGCGGCGCTTCGCGCTGGGGTTGGCGGTCGCGTCGGAGGGCAGCTCGGCGATCGCCTTCTGGATCTGGCGGAGCGCGGCGTCGTCGGAGGTGTCGCCGTCGCTGCGGAGCTCCTTGATGGCCTGCGAGAGCGAGGCGTCCTTCATCAGCAGCGGGTACGAGTCGGCGTTGCCGGTGACGGCCTGCTGCACGACGGCGACCGAGTCGTTGCACACGCCGGTGATGCCGTAGCCACCGGCGTAGAGGTTCTGCTCGCGCGCGGTGGTGTTGACGACGTTGGTGAAGGCGCCGGCGACGGAGAGTGCCTGCAGGGCCTTGTCCCCGGACAGCGGCGCGTGGCTCGAGCGGCCGCACCACGACGGGTCGGCATACATGTTCGCGGGGAAGAAGCCGGTGCCGCTGATGCCCTGGTAGAACTTGATGTCAGCGTCGAACTTCGGGCCCTTCGCGTTCGGGCCGGCCTTGATCGAGACCATCATCTCGGAGTGCGTGGCGGGCACGATGGCCTCCTTGCCCAGCGCGTCCTTGAGGCCGGTCTTCACCATCAGCGGCGCGGGGACGTCGAGGTACTGGGGAGGGTTCGAGCCGGGCACCGTCGTCTTCAGGTTCGAGAAGTTCGCGATGCGCTCGTCGAAGGTGACGTTCACCTCGTAGCCGTCGGTGCGCAGCTGCTTGGCGAAGTCGTCGAGCTTGGTGAAGTCCTTGCCGTTGTAGGTGACGGAGAACTTCTGGTCGACCGCTTGGCCGGGGTTGTTCGAGAGCCGCCCGAAGACCTCGGCCATCACGCGGTTGCGCTTGATCTGTTGATCCGACGTGGCGCTCGGGAGATCGCCCTGGAAGAGGCCGGGAGCGAGCTGCTTCATCTCGGGCTGCGGCCGGGGCGCGTCGACGCCGTCCATCGACGCGAGGTCGAAGTGCTGGGGGAGCAACAGCTTCGCCTCCTCGCCCTTCTTGATCTTCCCCGTCTTGTACGCGCCGTTGAGGGCGAGCATGCCGGCGCTGAGCTGGGCGGGGGTGACCTCCATCGCCTTCGTCAGCGAGGCCGGGTTGGAGAGCACGGCGGAGCGCAGCTCGGGCGGCACGTCGATGCCGGTCTTCGCCTTGAAGCCGTCGAGCACCTTGTTGAGCGCCGCCGGGCCCTGGGGTGACTGACCGATGGCGGCGAGCACCGTCGGGAGCGGCACCGCGTCGGGGTAGCGGCCGGGGACCATCTCGAAGTCGGAGGGCCCCGCGTTGCGGAGCGCGTTGCCCGCGGCGTTGAAGGCGTCATGCGCCGCCGGCCCGGCAGGCCCGGTCCAGGCGGCAGGACGCGCCGGCGTGGTGACGGCGGGCGTGGTCGCGACCGGGCTCGTCGCGGGCGTCGTCGCCGGGGTGGTGCTGGGAGTGGCCACGGCTGGGAGGTTGGAGCGGATGGGCATGGGGTTCCTGAGTTCAGACTTCAGAGCGTGACTTCGTACGGGAAGCGGAAGTGGAACTGCAAGAAGGCGAAGACCGAGAGCCACATGTTCTCGTCGATGGGGCCGATCTCGAAGAAGCGCCCCATGCGCTGCGGAATGTAGAGCTGCGCCCCGCCACCGAAGCTGAGCAGGAAACGTTCGGTGACGTTGATGATGATGCTGGTGCGCAGCTCGAGGCCCGGCCGCAGGAAGTGGGTGGTGGGCACGGCGTAGCCCGCGGTGTTGAAGACGAAGAGGTAGGTCAGCAGCAGGTTGCCGTCGAGGCGCAGGTGACCGCGGCTCTTGTTCCCCATGCGGGCGCTGTTCTGCCCGGTGTTGAGCAGCGTCAGGCCGATCGGCGTCCACGTGGCGCCGAACATCCCCACGCTCCCCAGCGCGTCGATCGGCGGCGAAATGTAGAGGGCCGAGGGGATGAAGATCGACGGGCCGAGGCGGAGCTCGGTCACCTTGTCCGCCATGCCCTTGTACCGGGCGGGGATGGAGGCCTCGTTCGCGAGGATCCAGTCGCGATCGATGACGGCAGCGAGATCGAAGGCGATCGCGAAATGAGGCACGGCTCCGCGGTTCGCCGTGAGCGGGCCGAAGAACCAGAAGCCCTCGGGGCCGATGGCGAGGTCGGCGGGGACCATCACGCCGGCCACCGCGGGGAGCGCCCAGAGGCTGATCAGCAGGATCCACCGGGGCACGGGGACATCACACCCCGGGCTCCGCGGGTGCGCAACGCTTCAGCCGATTCGCTTGATCGAGAACCCGACGCGGGCGCCGCCGCCGTCACGGGGCTGCGCCCACACCGTCCCGCCGTGAGACTCGGCGATGCGCTTGACGAGGGCGAGGCCAAGCCCGAGCCCGTCGGCGCCGTCGCCGTTCTGCCCCCGATTGAACTTCTGGAAGAGCGCCTGGCCGTCGCCGGTGATGCCCGGGCCGCGGTCGAGCACGTCGAATTTCAGGTCCGTTTCGGAGACCGTCACTTCGAGCGCGTCGGCGCCCTGGCCGTGCTTCTTCGCGTTGTCGAACAGGTTGGCCAGCGCGCGCTGCAGCAGCGTGGGGTCGGCCGAGACGGTGTCGGCGTCTCCGAGCACCGAGAGGGCCGTCGCCGGCAGCCCGGCCCGTTCGACCGCCCGCGAGGTGAGATCGCGGATCGACAGTTCGCGCTTGTTCACCTGGCCGAACTCCAGCCGCGAGCTGGCGAGGAGCTCTCCGACCAGCGAGTCCATCTCCACCACCTCGCGATCGAGATCGTCGAAGGTGCGCGGGGTGGCGCCGGTGTCGCGGGCGATCTCCGAGATGATGCGCAGGCGGGCGAGCGGCGTGCGGAGCTCGTGCGAGACGGTGGCCAGCAGCTCGCGCTGGTCCTCGACCTGTTTCTCGATTCGGGCCGCCATGTCGTTGATCGCTTCGGCGACCAGCCCGATCTCGTCAGGCTGCGCACAGGAGAGCTCGGCCCGGGCCTTGAGATCTCCGTTGCCGATGCGGCGCACGACGTCGGCCAGCTCGTCGAGGGGGCTGGCGAGACGACGCGCGACGCGCCCCGAGACCTTCCACACCGCGCCCAGCCCGAGGAGCAGGAAGACGATCGCGCGCCAGCCTCCGGCGTGGGGCCGCTGCATGCAGAGCATCACGTTGCCGACCAGCACCCCGCCCTGTCGCACCGGCGCTTCGATCACCGCGTGCCGGCACGGTTCGCCGGTCGAGAGCACCTTCACTCCGCTGGCGTCGAAGAGATCGACGTTGGCCTCGAGTTCCTTCGCGGTTTCCTGGGCGAACCGATCGCGGGCCGCGGGGTCATTCCATTCGCGGGCGAACTGATGGCCGATCCACTCGCGGCTGCGCTCCCAGGTGCGGGCCCACTCGGGCTCCTGGATGCGGGCCACCAGGCTCATCACCAGGAAGACGACGAAGCCGGTGGTGAGGATGCCGCCGAGGAACCACGCGAAGATCCGCCGGCGCAGCTTGGCGCGCACGAAGCTCCCCAGCGGGCCCATCGGGCGGCGCGGGGCGCGGTGGTGGTGGTGGCGGTTGAACATCGCGTCAGTCCCGGGTCAGCACGTAGCCGACGCCGCGGACGGTCTTGATCAACTTCGGGGGATCGTCGTTGAGCTTCTGGCGCAAGTGGCTGATGTGCACGTCGACGGTGCGCTCGCCGACGATGACGTCGCTGCGGCCGGCCTCCGACAGCAGCGCGTCGCGCGGCACCACCCGCCCCGCCCGCCGCACCAGCGCCACCAGGATGTCGAACTCGATGCCGGTGAGGTCGACGGGGGCGCCCGTGTGGGTCGCCAGGCGCGCGGGCACGTCGACGGTGAGGTCTCCGATGCTCAACTGCTCGCTCATCACCTCGGGCCGGGAGCGGCGCAGCACCGCGCGGAGGCGGGCCAGCAGCTCCCGGGGGGAGAACGGCTTGCCGACGTAGTCATCGGCCCCCAGCTCGAGGCCGACGACCCGGTCGGTTTCATCGCCGCGCGCGGTGAGCATGATCACCGGCACGTTGCTCTTGCTGCGGATCTTCCTGCAGACCTCGAGCCCGTCCATGCCGGGCATCATCACGTCGAGGAGCACGGCGTCGTAGGCGCCCTGCTCCAGCATGACCAGGCCCCGGGAGCCGTCGGGCGCGTGACTGAGCGCGACCCCGTTCTGCTCGAGATACGAGCGGAGGAGCTCAGGCAGTCGCACGTCGTCGTCGATCAACAGCACCCGGGAAGCCATTTCGGTCATGACCTTACCCTCGCGCGGCGAGGACGCTCGTTACGGACTCGCGGGAGCAGGCGCCGGCGCGGCCGCTGCGGGCACCGGCACGGTGATCACCTGGGGCGCGGCCGGAGCGGCCTGGCCTCCGGGCATGATGATGAAGACCTGGGGGGCTGCCGCGGGGGCCGGGGCGGCCTGCGGCATCACGATGGTCTGGGGCGCAGCAGCCGGGGCCGCCGCGGGCCGGTTGTCGTCACGCCGATCGTACCGATCGAAGCGCGCGCCGCGCTCGTCCCAGCGCGCTTCGCAGCCTCCGTGACGCGCGTGCCACCGCGCGCTGGCGATGCCCGAACCGAAGCCGGCGAAGATTCCGAAACCGAGGAGAACGAGAAGAATTCGACGCATGGTGTGATGTCCTTTCGAGACTGTTGTTTAGAGGTTGACGGAAGAGGGCTCGCCGCCAGTGGGGCGTGAACCGTGGTGGTGGTGACCGAAGCGGCCGTGGCCCCAGCCGCCGCGGTGCATGCGCGAGGGCCCGAACTCGATGAGGTCGCCGAGGCGGTTGCGCTGTTCCGGCGTGAGGGCCTCGTGCACCTGCTGCATGCCCTCGCGGACGGCCTTCTTCACTTCATCGACCGCGGCCTGCTGCGCATCGAAGGCCTCGTTGACTGCGGTCGAGTCGAACGTCTCGCCGCGCATGGCCTGCGCGTAGGTGCCGCGCCCGCGGTAGAGCTGCTCGCGCGCCTGGCGCATCACGCGCTCGGCGTTCTCGGTGACCTGGGCGATCACCTTCTCCTGTCCGGGCGTGGTGTCGAGGTGCTGAAAGAGGCGCCGCATCATCCACTTGCGCGGCCCACCTCCGTGGCGGCCGTGCGGGCCCCAGCGCAACACCTTCACGAACCCGATGAGGCTCAGCGTTCCAACCAGAAATCCAAACATGTGCTTCCTCCGTGACTGCGACGGGCGCCGAGATGGCTCCCACTCGCAAAGGGCTTGCTTCGTCCTTGCGTGAGAGGAAGGTAGGAACCGAATGTGAAGCGCTTGGGTTGGTTCGGGTGAAGAAGCATGAAGACCGGAGGCCTGATGCAAGTCGCTGCAGTTGCTCGTGCTTTCTGGCTCACTGCCCTGATGGCGGGGTCCGCGCACGCCCAGTTGGGTGAGCCGACGCCGCCCCCGCTGGTTCCCGGTGAAGCGGGCCCGGAGGTGCCGCCGCCGGAAGAAGCAGTGCTCGTGCCGACCACCGTCGCCAACCCGCCGTTGCCGCCGGAGCCCACGCCCGGCAGCCGCCTGCCGCGCATCGCGATGGGGTTGTTGCTGGGCGCCGGCGCGGGGACGATCGGCGGCGTCGCTGGAGGCTTCATCGGGGGCGCCGCGCTGACTCCGGACGCGCTGCAGCCGCTGGGTCGAGCGTGGGCGGGCGCGGCCGCGGGCTTCGCGCTGCTCATGCCGGTAGGGGTGTTGCTGGCGGGGCACTTCTTCGACGGCGACGGCAAGTGGTGGGCGACGGTGCTCGGAGACGTCGCGGGCCTGGCCGTGGGTGCGCTGGCGGTGTTCCTGGGCGGCGCCGAGACCACGCCGCTGCTCTTCGCGCTCCCGCTGGCGGGCTCGGTCGTCGGCTACGAGGCGACCTCGAACGCGAGCGCCCGGGTACCGATGGCCATCACCTTCGGCACCCAACGCGGCACGTCGATGGTCTCGGTGCTCGGGCGCTTCTGAGCTCGGGTCGCGAAGAAGAACCGGTGACGCGACGGGGGCA
>JBBRUE010000286.1:0-8107 GCA_038248085.1 Myxococcales bacterium
GTAGTCCGCGGCTGCGCTCGCCGAGTCGAAGCCCGGGTAGTGCGAGACGGCGGCGTACCAGTCGCCCACCTCGTGGCCATCGAGGGCGGGCGCTGAGGCCCGGGTCAGCTCGAAGCGCTGGCGCAACACCGCCGCCGCGCCGCGGATGTTGGCGGCCGGGTCGACGCGGAGCTTCCCTTCCGTCGCACCCGTGAGCTGCCCCGCCTCGCCGAGCGTGTCGACATCACCGCGCCGCGCGAGCTGCATCAGCCCCACGCCGCCGGAGCCCGACTCGAGGTTCGGCTGGAGCGAGAGCCGCGTCTCGACGTAGCCGATGGCCTTCAGCACGCCGACCGGCACCTGGTACTCGCGCGCGGAGGCCTCGAAGATCGCCTCGAGGGGCGAGCGGGCCGGGGTCGAAGCGACGGGCGTGGTCTCGGAGGGCTGCTCGACGCCGCAGCCGACGAAGACGAAGAGACCGAGGAGTGACAGGCAGATCGGCTTCATGGCGTTCCTGTAGGCCAGTTTCCCAACCCGCCGGACTCGTTCACGTTTCAGGTGTCGCGCGCGCGTGACAGGGGGCGAAACCCGGGCGTGACGCCAAGCGGGTTGACGTTCGCGGGTGCCTCGGTGGCGGTCAGTGGTGTCCGGGAAACGATGACCGGCGCGATCACTTCCGCTTCGGAGGCTTCTTCTTCACCGGCGGCAGCTTCTTCGGCGCGACCTTCTCCTGGGGCTTGAGGTCCACCGAGAGCACTACGTCGTCGGTCAGCGCCACCTCCCGGGTCTCGGCCACGTAGTTCGCCAGCGTGAACGACAACGAGGCCGGGGTCTCCACGCGCGCGACCGAGAGGCGCAGCGGCGTCACCCCCAGCACCTCGTCACCGCGCTTCACCTGGGCGCCCGGGGGCGTGCTCTGCACGTCGAGCCACACCTGGCGCGGCGCCTCGGGGACGACAGGCAGCGGGTCGGCCTTCTTCTTCGCGACGGGGACCACGGGCGCAGGAGGCGTGACCGGCTCGGTCTTCCCGCCGGCGAACACCACCGCGAGGCCGGCGAGCACCGCGAGGCCCGCGGCGAGGGCGATGAACAGCGGCGCGCGCGAGGGCCGAATCGCGGCGGCGAGCGCAGCCTCGTCAACCACCGTCGCGGAGGGCACGGCGTCCGCGGGCACGACCGGCAGCGCGTTCAGGCTCCGCCGGGGCGAGGCGTAGGGCTCGAGCGCGTCGGCCAACGCGGCGGCGCTGGGGAACCGATCGTCGGGGTGCTTCTCGAGGCAGCGCAACACCACCGCGCTCAGCCCCGGGGGCAGCCGCTCGCCGGCCGGGGTCGCCGCGGGCAACGGCGGCACTGCCGACTGGGTGATCTCCAGCACCAGCTTCCCGAAGGTGTCGCCCTTGAACGGCTGCTCACCGCACAGCAGCTCGTAGAGCACGAGGCCCAGCGCGTACACGTCGACGCGCGCGTCGGTGCCGGTGCCCATCGCCTGCTCGGGGGCCATGTACTCCGGGGTGCCGACCACGATGCCGGCCTTGGTGCCCACCTTGGGCAGGTCGCCGATCGGCCGCAGCAGCTTGGCCACGCCGAAGTCGAGCACCTTCACGAACTCGCTGCCGCCCTGCCGGGTGAGGAACAGGTTCTCGGGTTTCACGTCGCGGTGCACCACCCCGACGTCGTGCGCCGCGTGGAGCGCCCGCGCCGCCTGCTGCGTGATGCACACCGCGCGCACCACCCCGAACGCCTCGCGGGTCATCGCGTCGGACAACACGATGCCCTCGAGCAGCTCCATCACGCAAAAGACGAGGCGCTGGCCGGGGGCGAGGAGCTGGTCACCGAAGTCGGTCACGGTGACGATGTGCGGGTTCTCGATGGCCTCGACGGCGCGGACCTCCTGCACGAAGCGCTGCACGAACTCCGGCTCGACGACGTGCTCCTGCTTCAGCACCTTCACCGCGGCCTTCACGCCGGTGCGGGTGTCGGCCGCGAGGTACACCTTCGCCATCGCGCCCTCGCCCAGCACGCGCTCGAGCTTCCAGTGGCTCAGGGTGAAGCCGCTCAGGTCGGGCTCGACGATCTCCACCTCCGGCTGCTGCGCCGAGTTGGTGCGGGACTGCCAGCGCGCGCGCAGCATGGTGAGCTCTTTGGCGAGCGCCTCGGCGGTGAACTCCCCGACCCGGGCGCGCTTGAGGATCGCCTCGAGGGGCCCGGCCTCCTTGCCGCCGCCGACCGCGCCCAGCAGCGCGAGGGCCAGCATCTTCACGTCGGCCTGCGGGGTGTCGCCGCCCTGCGAGAGGCCGGTGAGCGACGCGTCGAGCACCGCGGGCTGGCCGGGGAACACGTCGTCGCCGTCGAGCACGCCCATCACCAGCCCGGCCTCGTGCAGCGCGGCGAGGCCCTCGGCCAGCTCGAGGGCCATCGACACCAGCGGCTCGGTGGGCTGCCTGGGGGAAGCGGAGAGGGGAATCCAGTCGACCGCCGAGAGCACCGCGGCCGGCCGGCCATCGGGCAACACCACCGCGCCGCGCACCATGCGCAACGAGGGGTGGCTGAGCTGGGCGAGGGCCTCGGTGCGCGAGACGAAGCCCACGCCGTCGTGGGCGAAGGGCTGCTTCACCACCCTCAGCTCCACCTCGGCTCCGTCGAGGCGCGCGTGGACGCGTTCGTTGCGGGGGCCGTTCGCCTTGCGCTCGAGGAGCTGAAGGCCGGACATGGTCACTGCGGACTGGTGCACGTCACTACCCGTTCCCATGGACTCGCGCAGGGGTCGCGAGCATCAACACCGCCTGACGTTATGACGGCGTTGGGTCGCGAACCAGCAGCGCAGCGGGTTCGAGCCCAGGCCGGCAGCCCCGGTTGCGCGGGCTTCACTCGCTCTTGAGCACGCGCGAGAGCACCCGCGCGGTGAAGTTCACCAGCGGAATGACGCGCTGGTAGTCGAGGCGGGTGGGGCCGATGACGCCCACCGTGCCCAGCACCTGGTCGTCGGTGCCGTAGGGGCTGGCGATGAGGGTGACGTCACCCTGGCTGCCGAACTCGCTCTCGGCGCCGATGAAGATCTGCATTTCCCGGGCGCGCTGCACGCGGTCGAGCAACGAGAGCAGCTTGTGCTTGTCGTCGAAGGCCTTGAACAGCGCGCGCATGCGGCGCACGTCGTCGGTGAACTCCGGTGACTCGAGGAAGGTGCCGGTGCCCTCGAGCACCACCCGCTCGCTCGACGAGACGTCGGTGGCGGCGGCGCCCAGCTTGAGCGCGCGCGCGGCGACCTCGTCGTACTGGGTGCGCTGGATCTCGAGCTCGAGGAGGATGCGGCTGCGCACGTCTTCGATCGACGCCGCCGTCTTGAGCAGCTCGTTCAAGTAGTTCGCCGCGTACTGCAGCTCGTCGGCGGTGACCGGCGAGTCGAGCATCACCAGCTTGTTCTGCACCTGCCCGCCCTGCCCCACGAGAATGGCCAGCGCGCGGTCGGCGCCCAGGCGAACGAACTCGATGCGCGAGAGCGTGCCGGCCGACGGACGGGGGATCAGCACCACCCCCGCATGATGCGAGAGCTGGTGGAGCACCTTGCCCGCCTCCTGCATGCGGTCTTCCACGCCCGCGACGTTGGCGAGGCCCGCCTCGATCAGCTGCTGGTCGGCCTGCGAGGGCGCCTTCAACTGCAACAACGAGTCGACGAAGAAGCGGTAGCCCTGGTCGGTGGGCACGCGGCCCGCAGAGGTGTGCGGCTTCTCGAGGTAGCCCAGGGCCTCGAGCTCCGAGAGCACGTTGCGCATGGTGGCAGGCGACACCTCGAACTCGCTGCGCCGGGTCAGCTGTTGGCTGCCGACGGGCTCACCCGAGGTGATGAATTCCTGCACGACGGCGCGGAGTACGTCCCGGCCGCGATCGTCCAACTCTTCTGCCATGGCTCCACCATCCTACCGTCGTCGGGACGCGCGCGTCTCACCGGTCCTCCGGGGAGGGACGGGCGGCTTCGCCAGGGCGCGAGATCGGCGCCCCACGAGCTCGAGCTTCTCGGCGCGGGTGAGCTGCTTGAGCCGGGCCTCCCGGGAGAGCGCGGCCGAGCGGTCCTTGACACGCACGGTCCAGACCACGCTCACCGGCAGGCGGGAGCGGGTGTAGCGCGCGCCCTTGCCGGCGTTGTGGGTCGCCACGCGGCGCAGGAGATCGTTGGTGCAGCCCGTGTAGAGCGAGCCGTCGGCGCAGCGCACCATGTAGACGTGCCAGCTCACGCCTTCCTGGTCGGCGTCTTCGTCGCGACCTTCTTCTTCGCCGCCGGCCGCTTCGTCACGGCACGCTTCGACTTCGACTTCGACTTCGACTTCGGGACGTCGCGCTTGAGCTCGATGGTCGCGCCGGCGCCGAGCGGCAGGGGAGCCAATTCACCGGTCAGCACGTTGACCAGCAACCGCATCACGGCCGTCGCCAGCACGAAGTCGGCAGGCTTCGGCCGCCGCGCGCGAGAGCGGGAGACGGAGGTCACCACCGGGGGTGGCACGCCGAGCGACTGGAACGCAGGCTCGAGGAAGGGCTCGTCGCTGGCGAGCACCGACAGGCCGTCCATCGGGTACTTCTCACCGCTCCAGATGGCGTCGAAGGTGCGCGGGTCTTCGTAGAACGCGAGGCCGTATTCGATGCCGGCCTGGCCCATCACCGCGATGGCGGTCTCGGTCGTCTTGCCGCCGCGCTTCCACAGCGCGCGCAGCGACATCTCGGCGGGCATCTGCTCCCAGAGGCGCAGGCGGAAGAAGTCGGCCCACGCGCGGGCGAAGGCGACGAGGACGTCGTGGTGCTTCGGTGGCAGCTCCTCGGAGAGCGCCAGCGAGATGGCCGCGCGGTCGAGGAGCTGCGGCACGGAGGGGGTCGCGGTCTTCCAGCCGAAGCGGCGGCCGACGGTGGCCAGCGTGGCGTCACACGTCACCGGGCCCTGGAGCTTCGCCGACAGGCGCGTCGCGGCGTCGGCCCACGACGTCCCCAGGTCGACCGAGATGAACCCGCCCGGAAGGATGGCGAGCAGCCCGAAGCCGTCGCCCTCGTCGGTCGGGAGCGTCCCCAGCGGCAGCACGATGGTGTCCATCGCCGTATTTCGCCGGGGAAGTGCACCGACGGGAAGCAGATTCACTTGCCGTCGGCGTCGACCTTGTCCTTCAGCTCGGTGGCCTTGTCCTTCACGTCGTCCTTCGTCTCGACGACGCGGTTCTTGAGCTTCTTCGCGGCGCACTCGGCCTTGGTGCCAGTGCACAGCGCCTCGGTGACGCGGTGGGCGCCCTTCTTCACCGTGCGGGTGCCGTCGTTGACGGTGTCCTTCACGGTCTCGCGCGCCGACTGCGCGTAGGCGGGGATCGAAGCGAGCGCGGCGAGGCCGAGCAGTTGAAACAGGTGATGGGAGCGGGGCATGGAGATTCCTGGAGTGAGAGGGAGTGAAGGAGCCGGGTCGCTCAGAAGACGGCGCCCAGACCGAGCATCAGCCGCGGGCTCCACACCAGGCGATCGCCGTAGTCGGTGAAGCGGCCACCGGCGCCGATCTGAACGGTGAAGTGCTGCCCGATGACGAAGTTGTAGCCGATGGCCGCGCCGATGCCCCACGACCAGACCCGCGCCAGCGTGCCGTCCGCATTGGAGTACAGGTACCCCGCGCTGATCGACGGGCCGAGCCAGAGCCCGCCCGGGGCGTTGCGGATGAAGTGGAAGCGCGCGCCGAACTCCGGGCCCAGGCCGAGGTAGGCGGGCTGACCGAGGGGCACCAACGGCCCCCGGAAGACGCCCACCGAGAGGCCGGCGGTCAGGCCGAACCAGGTGGTGAGGGCGCGCTCGTACTCGAGCGACACCACGCCGCTGAGCAGATCACCCGGGTTGATCAGCAACATGTTGGCCGGGGACGGGTTCGCGCGCACCGGGCCGGCGACGAGGAGCGTGAGCGCACTGAGGGTGACGAGAAGGCGTCTCATGGGCGATTCCCTTTTCCGAGAAGTGGAGGTCAGCTGGGCGCGGCTTCGCGGCGGATGAGATCTTCGACGAGGCGCGCGTTCTGGAGCTGGCGCTTCGTCACGCCCCCGCGCCACACCACGGCGGCGGCTCCGAACAAGGCGCCGACGGCGGCGAGGCCCACGCCGAAAATGAGCTTGGTGCCGAGGCTGCGGCGGCGCTCGAGCCCGAGCGCCTCGAGCAGGTCCGACGATGAGGCCACGGGCAGCTTGAATGAGGTCTTCACGAGGTACTCCTTTCAGCGAGGCACCAGGCAGACGTTTCACGGCGCGTGCCGTCGGCACTCCCGCTCGGGTGGAGGCCCGTCGCGCCCGGGGCTCTCCATCAAGATGACTGGTCTCTCGCTCAGTACGAGCGAAGCGGGTGAGACGCGGGGGGCGTGGCCGATGGAGGGGCCCGGTGGCACCGCCGGTGCACAGCTGGGGCCCATGGTGATGTTGCTGCTATCGACGGTGCTGGGGTTGAGCGTGGGTCTGGTGGGCTTCTGGCTCGCGCCCGGGGACGTCTGCCCGCGCGCGCCCACGGTGTTGATCGCCAGCGTCCTGGGCGCCCTGCCCGGCGTGGCGTTCGGCGCCGTGTCGCTCGAGGACCGGATGCTCGGCATCGACTCGGCGGGGCTGGCGGTGAGCATCATCGGCGCCACGCTGGTGGTCGGGGCCGTGGCCTTCTCACGCGAGCGCCGTTCCGCGGAGAGCTGAAGCACCCAGACGTTGATCTGCGGGCGGCATCTGCGATCTTCCGCCTCCCATGAAGCCGACCTCGACCCGCGTCATCGCCGACCTGAAGGAACTGAGGGCCCTCACCGAGGACGCCGGCGGCGCGCAGCGCGTCGCGTGGGGGCCGGTGTGGCGCAAGACACGCGAGTGGTACCAGGCCAAGTTGAAGAACGAGCTCCAGCTCGAGACGCACCGTGATGGCGCGGGCAACCTGTGGGCGACGTTGCCGGGCAAGTCGAAGGACAGCCTCGTCATCGGCAGCCACCTCGACTCGGTGCCGGGCGGCGGCTGGCTCGACGGGTGCCTCGGCGTGCTCGGCGGTCTCGAGGCCTTGCGCCGGGCGAAGGCGATGGGCACGCCCCCGCTGACGATTCACCTGGTGGACTGGGCCGACGAGGAAGGGGCGCGCTTCGGGCGCAGCCTCCAGGGCTCGGCGGCCTCGGCGGGCACGCTCGACGCGCAGCAGGAGCTCGCCCACCTCGTCGACCGGAAGGGCATCAAGCTGCCCGACGCGCTGAAGGAGAACGGCATCACGCTCGCGGGCATGGGCGCGGCGAAGCAGTACTTCGATGCGCTTCGGGCGAAGGCGTACCTCGAGCTGCACATCGAGCAGGGCCCGGTGCTGGAGTCGATGAAGAAGCCGGTGGGTGTGGTGCTGGGCACCATGGGCGTCGAGCGCCACACCCTGGTGTTCACCGGCCAGGCCGCGCACTCGGGCGCCGCGCCGATTCACCTGCGCAAAGACGCCTTCCTCGCTGCCGCGCAGTTCGCGCTCGCCTGCCGGGAGATCAGCGTGAAGTACTCGGGCCAGACGCCGCGCACGCGCGTGGTGGCCACCTGCGGCGTGGTGAAGGTCGAGCCGAACTTCGTCACCGCGGTGCCGGGGCTGACGGAGATCTCCATCGACCTGCGCGCCCTCGACGGCAAGGTGCTCAAGAAGATGCTCGTCGAGGCGAAGAAGGCGTCGGTGAAGGCGGCGAAGACGCACCTGGTGAAGGTCGCCTGGAGCCCGCTGCTCCACATCGACCCGCGGCCCTTCGACGAGACGCTGATGGGCTTCGTGCGCGCGTCGATCAAGGAGGTCACCGGTTCGGCGCCCGAGCTGCCCTCGGGGCCGCTGCACGACGCGGCCGAGATGGCGGGCATCGTGCCCACCGCGATGGTGTTCGCGATGAGCAGCCCGGGTATCTCGCACACGAAGATCGAAGACACGCCGCTCCCCGCGCTCGACAAATCGATTCGCGTCTTCCAGCGCACCGTCGAACGAACGCTCGCGCAGTTCCCGAAAGGTCGGTCATGAAACGTCTGCTCGCTGCAGTTCTGGCGGTTGCTCCCTTCGCTGCTCACGCGTTCTGCGGCTTCTACGTCGCAGGTGGTGGCGCCGAGCTGTTCAACAACGCGACCCAGGTCGTGCTGATGCGTGAAGGCAC
>JBBRUE010000287.1:0-8101 GCA_038248085.1 Myxococcales bacterium
AAGGCGGCCGCGCAAGCCGGCCCGGGCGCGAGCGCCGAGGTGCTGGCGCTGGCCGGTTTCCAGGCGCTGTTGATGGCCGGCGACGCGAAGAAGGCCCAGGCCCTCTTCGACGAGGCCGTGGCGAAGAACCCCGGCGAGCCGCTCGCGCTCACCGGCCAGGTGCTCCTCGCCCAGCGGGTGGCGGTGCCCCAGAAGTCGCTCGCCGCCGCGCTCGACCTCATCGAGCGCGCGCCGCAGCACCCGTTGGCGCCCATCGCCGCGCGCGTCGTGCTCGACACCACCGGCCTCTCGAAGAGCACCTCGCTGCTGGTGCGCGAGCGCGTGCCCGCGATGCTGCTCAAGGCCCAGCAGCCAGACACCGCGCACCTGCTCCGCTCGGCGCTGGCCAACGCGTACCTCGACGTCGGCGATCTCGCGCACCACGCGGTGGTGCTCGCCGACATGGGCATTCCCACCTCCGGCACCCTGGTGGGGCCGTGCTCGCCCTGGCACCTGCTGGCGACCGCCGAGGCCACGCCGCCCGAGAAAGACGGCTCGTTCGAGAAGCTCGCGCCGGGTCCGTACGGCCCGCTGTCCGCCCGGGTGTTGCACTTCGCCGACGGCCGCCTCTCGCTGGCCGGGGAGCCCCCGAGCGGTGACGTCTACCTCTACGCCGTCGACGTGACGGTGCCCGAGAAGGCGCGCTTCGTGCTGCGCACGGTGACCTCGATGGATCACGTGGCGCTCATCGACGGCACGCCGGTGCTCTCGCGGCTCACCTCGAAGCGCCCCGCGTCGACGCTCGTCACCCGGGTGGTGAAGCTCGAGGCGGGCACGCACCGGCTCATGTTGCGCATGGCGCGCGAGAACCAGGCCGGCAACCTCACCGTCGCGCTCCACCGCCTCGACGGGAAGCCCTCGGGGCTCACCTTCGCCCCGGCGCTCGGTCCAGCGCCGGCCTGGGGTACCGCGGTGAAGGTCGAAGATGGCGTCGACGGGTTGTACGCCACGGCTGAGGCGGTCCGCTTCGCGCTCGAGGACAGCCTCGGTGACGCGCTCGCCCGGTTCCTCGCTGCGCGCGACGCGCTGGGCCGCGATCGCGACGGGGCGCGGGCGCTGCTCGCCGAGCTCCCCGACACCGTCAACGGCCCCTCGGTCGCCGTGCTGCGCGCCGACGTCTTCCTCCAGGACCGCACCGTGCCCACGCGCGTCGCTCGGGGCCGCGCGACCCGAGAGCTCGAGGCGGCGCTGGTGAAGGACCCCGGCTTCGTCGCCGCGAAGATGCTCACCGCCCAGCTCGCGCTCGACGACGGGCGGCAGCTCGATGCCCTCGAGCAGGCCCGCACCGCGCGTGACGCGCACGCGCCCCCGGGTGCCCCGGTGCTGCAGCTCATCGCGCGCGTGGAGCTGGCGCTGGGACTGGATGCTGCCGCCGCTTCCACCGCCCGTGACGCCGAGGCCGCGTTGCCCGGCTCGTGTGACAGCGTGCTGTTGCAATACGACCTCGCGCGCCGCCGCGACGCGGTGGTCGAGAGCGACACCTTGCTGGGCCAGACCTCACACTGCAGCGGGTACCTCGCGCGCGCCGCTGAGCAGCTGCGCAGCCGCGGCCAGGTCGACGTGGCGATCGCTCAGTGGGAGGCGCTCCTCTCGCGCGACGAGGGCCAGGTCGCGGTGGCCACCTCGCTCGCCGGGCTCTACGTCGCGCAGAAGCGCTTCGACGACGCGGTGAAGTTGCTGAACCGGCTGCGCATTCAGTGGCCGCGCAACGCGCAGCTCCCCAAGACGCTCGGTGACGTGCTCGACGTCGCCGGCCGCAAGGACGAGGCGCTCGCGGCGCGTGAGGCGGCGTTGCTGCTCGATGGGGCCGATCTCCCGCTGCGCCGTTCGCTCGAGCGCAAGAAGACGGGGCGTGAGCTGCTCGACGCGTACGCCATCAGCACCGACGAGGCGCTCAAGTCGTACGAGGCCGCGCCGGGGAGCGAAGACGCCACCTCCGCGTTCGTGCTCGACGCCGCGGCGATCCAGGCCTTCCCCGACGGCACGATGGTCGACCGGGTGCACATCATCCAGAAGGCGCTCGACCAGCAGGGCGTGCAGGACGTGGCCGAGGTGCAGATTCCGCAGGGCGCGACGGTGCTCACGCTGCGCACGCTCAAGCCCGACGGGCGTTCGCTCGAGCCCGAGAACATCGAGGGCAAGGACGCGATGTCGCTGCCCGGCGTGCAGGTCGGCGATCTCGTCGAGTACGAGTACCTGTTGGCGCACCCCACGCGCGGTCCCGGCCAGCCCGGCTTCACCGCCTCGGCGTTCTACTTCCAGGTCGCGCGGCAGCCGAACGCCCGCTCGAGCTACGTGGTCATCGCGCCGAAGGGCAGCAACCTGGAGGTCGACGCGCACAACGTGAAGGCCCCGAAGCCGCAGCTCGAAGGCGAGCTCGAGGTGCTGCGCCACGAAGAGCGCCGCGTGCCGCCGTACATCCCCGAGCCGATGGGCCCGCCCTCGGCCAACGAGTGGCTTCCTTTCGTGTCGGTGGGCGCCGGGCAGCGTGGCAACGAGGGCGTGGTGATGTCGTACGCCGACGCGTTCCTCGAGAAGGGGCTGATCACCTGGGAGGTCGAGGCGTTCGCGCGCGCCGCGGTGAAGGACCTCAAGACGCCGCTGGGCATGGACGCGGTGAAGGCCGTCTACACGGCGGTGCAGCACAAGCTCTCGGGCCGCGACGCGGGCCTGGGCGTGTCGGCGGCCTCGTCGGTCGCGCAGGACCGCGGGAGCCGGGTGTGGCTGCTCAAGGCATCCCTCGACGCGCTGGGCTTCGACGTGCGGCTGGTGGCGGTGCGCGCCTTCACGGCCGACCCCGCGCCGTACACCTTCCCCAACGAGGGGCTGCTCCCGTACATCTGCCTGCGGGTCACGTTGCCCGACGGCCAGGTCGCCTGGCTCGACGCGCTGGTGCGCTTCGGCCCGTTCAACGAGCTCCCGGAGTTCGCGCTCGGCGGGCTCGAGGCGTACGCGCTGCCCGAGTCGGGCCGGCCGATGGAGAAGACGAAGACGCCGGCGCGCAGCACCCGGCCGGGCAAGACGGTGACCCTCGAGCTGAAGTTGAACGAGGCCGGCGAGCTCTCGGGCAAGGGCGTCGAGACGTACACCGGCTTCGAGGCCGCGCAGCTCGCGGAGGCGCTCGAGGCGCTCTCGGCTGATCAGCGCGACCAGGCGCTGCAGTCGGCGCTCTCGCGGTACTTCGGCGGGGCCGATCTCTCGAAGCTCGACGTCGAGATGAAGCGCGACGTCGGGGCCCCGGTGGTCGTGCGGTACGAGTTCATCGCGCGGCGCTTCGGGCGGGCCGAGGGCACGGGCCGGCTGGTGGCCTCCTCGCTGACGTACCCGCTGATGGTGGGCCGCCGCTTCCTCGCGGTGCCCAGCCGGGTGACGCCGCTGTTCATCGACGGCAGCGAGGCGAGCTCCACCCGGGCGACGTTGACCTTGCCCGCGGGCTGGGTGCTGCAGAGCCCGGTGGGCGAAGTGAAGCTCCAGGGGCCGTCGGGTGAGTACGTGCGGCGCGAGGTGCAGACCGGCGCGCTCGTGTCGGTGGAAGAGACCTTCACGCTCACGCAGAGCCGCATTCCGACGAAGATCTACGAGGCCTTCGTGCAGTTCGCCGGCGAGGTCGACCTCGTGCAGCAGCGCGACCTGCTGTTCGAGAAGAAGTAGGCTCGCCTCGATGACGACGGCGCGGCGCGTTCACTACACCTACGAGGACTACCTCTCGGCGCTGGAGACGAGCGACCTCAAGCTCGAGTACTGCGACGGCGAGATCTACGCGATGGCGGGTGGCACGCCGGTGCATGCCGAACTCTCTGCGGCGGCGACGCGACTGCTCAGGCAGGCCTTGCTCGGCCGGTGCCGGGTGTTCTCGTCGGATCTCAAGGTGCGCATCGAGGCCACCGATCTCTCGACCTTCCCTGACGTGACGATCGTCTGCGCAGAGCCCCAGTTCGCCGCCATCGATCGCAACGCGGTCACCAACCCGACCCTGTTGGTCGAGGTGACGAGTTCCTCGACCGAGGACTACGACCGTGGGGAGAAGTTCAGCCACTACAAGCAGCTCCCGTCGTTGCAGGCGGTGCTGTACGTCTCGCATCGCTCACAGCGCCTGACGTTGCTGCGGCGGGTCGCGAAGGGTTGGGAGACGCTGGAGTTCCGCAGCGGAGAACGCGTCGAGTTGAGCCAGCCCGCGCTCTCGCTGGCCGTCGACGAGGTCTATGCCGGCGTGACGCTCGAGCGTCCCTGACGGCCCTTCTTTCAACCGGGTTACTGAATCACCCGGCTTGCGAAAGAGGAGTCGGCGGACTAACCGTTCGACGCGCAGATGGCCGAGCACTCACACGCTGACGCTGATCCACCAGACACCGTGGGACAGATTCTGTCGGCGGTGTGCGCGGTGCACTGCGTGACCACGCCGATCTTCGTCACCCTCGGGCCGGCCTTCGCTTCGGTCTTCGGCGGGGCGCACCCGGTGCTGCTGGTGCTCGTCATCGGTGTCGCGCTGTGGTCGTTCATTCCCGGCTACCGCTGCCACCACAGCCGCACCGTCGCGGCGCTGGCGGTCATTGGGGTCAGCCTGCTCGCCGTCGCCGCCTTCGCCTTCAACGGTCAGCTGGTGCTCGAGACCGCGGTCAGCCTCGCCGGCGCGACCGTGATGATGGTGGCGCACTGGCTGAACCGGAAGCTGATCCGTGAAGCGCACGCCCACTCGCACGCGCACTGAGCTGCCCGACGTTCGCGACGGGCTGACCCGCACCGAGCGCATCGTGCTGCTCACCCTGCAGACGCTGACCGCCCAGAAGGGGGGCCGCAGCGTCTCGTCGATGGAGCTCTACGGCCAGGTCGTCGAGCAGGTGAACGTCAGCCAGGCCGAGTTCCAGTCGATCGTCCGTCGGCTCGTGGGCCGCTGAGCAGTTGCGGTCGGGCCGCGGAGGCGTAGCTTCCGCGCCGCAACCTCACCCACGGAGCTCCCCATGAACCGTCGTGACGCCCTCAAGACCACCGCCATCGCTGGAGCCGTCCTCTCTCTCTCTGCCCTCGCCGAGCCGCCCAGGGCCGCCGAGCCGAAGGCCGACGCGAAGGACACGACGCCTCCCTCGGGCATCGCGGCGCATAAGGCGATCTACGACGCGGCGGTCGAGTGTGTGCGCGTGGGCAACGAGTGCCTCGACCACTGCGTGCGCAGCCTCTCGACCGGCGACAAGATGATGGCCGAGTGCGCGGGCACCGTGCGCGTGATGCTGCCCCTCTGCGCCGCCGTCGCGCAGCACGCGATGCTCGACTCGAAGTACCTCAAGGAGCTCGCGACCCTCTGCGCCAAGGCGTGCCGTGACTGCGAGGCCGCCTGTAAGAAGCACGCGGGCCACCACGCCGAGTGCAAGGCGTGCATGGAGAGCTGCAAGCGTTGTGCGGAAGCCTGCGAGAAGGCCTGACGCCCGAAGACTGATCCTCCAGGACCGCCGGCTCCACGCTCACGCGGTGGGGCCGGTTTTGTTTCGACGATGCCGTGACGCTCACTCCTCTGGAGGTGCGAACCCCTTCTCTGAACAGGCCTCCTGGTCCCCGAGTCGGCACGCGCGGGCGAAGGCCTTGTCGGCAGTGCGATCGTCGCCCTTGCCGCGGAGAAACCGGCCCGCATTCGCGCACGCTGCGCCGTTGCCGCCCTTGCAGGCCTTCGTCCACAGCGTCATCGCCTGCTCCGGGTTCTTCGGGACGCCGAGCCCCGCGGAGGTCGCGTTGCCGAGCTGGTTGCACCCCGACGCCGAGCCGCCGTCACACGCGCGGCGAAAGAGCCCGGCGGCCTTGTCGACGTCCTTCGCGCCGAGCTCGCCCTGCGCCCAGAGACTGCCCAGGGTGCCGCACGCGAAGGCATCGCCTCCATCGCAGGCCTTCTGCGAGAGCTGCGCCGACTTCTTCGCGTCTTTCGTGACGCCCTCGCCGTCCCAATAGAAGGAGGCGAGGTTGGAGCACCCGAGCACGTCGCCGCCATCACACGCCCTGGTGAAGAGCCCGATGGCGCGCTTGACGATGGCGGGGTCCCGGCTGGTCTCGACGAGGCGGAACCCCAGCTTCGAGCACCCGCGCAGCTCGGCCCGGTCGCACGCCTGCTGGTACCTCGCGAGGGCCACCGGGCGGCAAGCGGCCGTGCCGACGAGCGCGTCACCCGCCGCGACGCACGCCGCTGCGGGTTTCTTCTCGCAAGGTCCGGTGACCAGCTTTGCGTCCATCGACGTGGGGCAGGGCGCTTCCGCGAGGGCTGCAGTCGAGACGAGCATCACCCACGCGCAGAGGAGCCGGGACATCGCGTCAGTCTGGCATGCCACCCGGGGCGATTCAGCGTCCGCGCCGCGACTCGAGCCAGGACACGAAGGCGATCATCGCCACGAAGGCGAGGGCGATCAGCCCCAGCACGAGGACCTTCCGTTTCGTCGGGACCACCGGCGCCACGCGCACCAGCGGCGGGGCCGGGCTGGTCTCGACGACTCCATTCTTCGGATCCACGCGCAGCTCGCCGCGGGTGAAGCGCGCGAGGTACGTGTCGAGGAAGTCGTCGAACGAACTCCCCCACGTGCGCTCGCGGCCCTCGCCGTCGCTCTGCCACTCGAAGACTTCGCTGCTCACCAGGTCGACCACCAGCAGCCCGCCGCCGGGGTCCTGCGCGAAGGGGAGCCAGTGCGGGAGCCACCGCTCCGCCGCGCCGTACTCGCGCCCGACCTCCTCGAGGATCTGGGTCATCATCGCGGCCGCGGTGCGGGCCTCTTCCACCGACGACAGCGCGAAGCCCTCGAAGAGCCGGGTGCCCGGTGCGTCGTCTTGCCCGTCGTGCGCGAGCCACAGCGCCTCGAGCGCCGCCGGGAGCGGGTGCCCAGTCAGCGTGCGGAGTTGATCAA
The DNA here is from genome assembly GCA_038248085.1 of Myxococcales bacterium. Classification (GTDB taxonomy): domain Bacteria; phylum Myxococcota; class Myxococcia; order Myxococcales; family Myxococcaceae; genus Archangium_A. The sequence goes on from JBBRUE010000287.1 coordinate 6,915, forward strand.
TCGCCGCCCGCGAGGCCGGCGCGTGGAGCGAGGCCTTCGCCGCGGGGAAGGACTGGTCCACCCACGCGAGCAGCTTCATTTCGCCGAGAAGTCCGGCGTCCACGACAGGCCGAAGAGCACGCGGAACGCCGGCGTGCCGGGCGTCTTGCCGATGCCGGGGCCGCCGAGCAGCGAGACCTCGAACTGGTTCAAGAACACGTAGCTCACCGCCGCGAGCAGCTCGAGCGACGCGCCGGTCGCGGTGAAGGGCGCCGTCACGCGCGCGGCGATCTCACCGTGCACCGGCAGTCCCTGCGTCGACACCACCAGGGCTCCTGAGAACTGCGAGCCGACCTCGTCGCTGACCTTGGTGCTCGCGGGGCTGAGCACCTGCGCGCCGCGAATCAACACCCCCGCCTCGGCGCCGAGGCGCACCGCGCCGAACGAATGGCCGAGCCCGAGCTTCGGGTTGAACGCCACGCCCAGGCCCGAGTCCTTCGTCAGCGCCGTCACCGAGCCGAAGGGCAGGCTGAGCCCCACGGAGATCGCGAGATCGAGGGGGAACTTCTCGCCCTGCCGCAGCAGCGTGCTGCGCACCATCACCCACGGCGCCCCGAGCGCCGTCGGCGTCACCGGGACCTGGCCGTACGCCGACAAGTCATCACCGCGCTGCGAGAGCACGACCGGCAGGTGGAGACCGAGCTCGAGGTAGTCGTTGAGCGCGAACGCGGCGAGGAGGTGCGCCGTCCATCGGCTCGCGACGTAGGCACCGACCTCGCGCCCATCGACCGTGTAGACCAGCGGGCGGTGCTCGTAGTGACCGAGCAGCGACACCCGCAGCTGCATCGCTGCCAGGCCGTCACCCGTCTGCGCGAGCCACGTCTCCCGCGCGCCGGGGTTGAGCGAGACGCGCTCCAGCTCGAAGCCCTGGGCCGAGGCGACGCACGACGAAACGGTGAGGAGCAGCAGCAGCGAGCGCACGGCCGCGGCTGTACCTCAGACCACGATGCCTTCCCAGCGCGAGACCCACTTGGTGGGGATGAACGGAGGAATGGCCTTCGCCTTCAGCAGCGGCGCGCCTTCCTTCCAGAACGTCTTGAACGCCGGCTTCTGGCCTGTCTTGTAGAAGTGCTCGAGGTACGCGAAGTCGCAGGTCGAGTAGTCCGACAGCCACTGGTCGAGATCGGTGACGCCCGCTTCGTGGAAGA
>JBBRUE010000288.1:0-8095 GCA_038248085.1 Myxococcales bacterium
GCGACCAGCGGGCCGGGCGGCGAGGGCGCGGCGCTGTCGGTCGAAGACGGGCCATCGGTGCGCACCAGGGCCGTCGTCGCGTCGGACCACGCGTAGATGGAGGCGCCCACGTGCAACGCACGTCGACGCTGCAGCTGCGACGCGGTGGCGGTGGTCTGGAACGAGGTCTCTGCCGGTTCGACGGTGCGGGTGCCGAAGGCGGTGAGACATGGGGTCGGCGCGCAGGTGCCTCCCTTGTAGCGACCGAACGCGACCGGCCCGCGCGGTGCGTACGCGACGCCCGCAACGAGATCGCCGGCGTTGAGCGAGACCGCGCTGTGCGGCACGGTGTCGACGAAGCGGAGCTGCGGCGTGGTGCGGACCAACGAGACCGCGCCCGTCGCGCCGCCGTCGAGCGTCGCGCCCACCAGCGAGAGCCGGAACTGCTGGTCGACCTGCGGCGTGGTGAAGAGCGCCACGATGCGATCGTTGACGCCGTCGTAGCGCGCCGAGAAGGGCACCAGGCCTGCGTCGCTCGCCAGCGTGAGCGAGAGCGTGGTGCCGTTGAGGCTCTGCGGGTCGGGTCTCGGCGAGACCGTCATCCACAACGAGAGCGCGCTCACGCCGGCGTCGATGATGACCAGCGGGGGCGGTGAGACGCGCACCACGCGCTCGCTGACGTTGGTGGCGAGCCCCGCAGTCGCCGTCAGCCTCACGCGGAAATCGCCCGGCGCCGAAGCGGTGACGTCGACGGTGGGGCCCTGGCCGGCGTTGGTGAAGAAGAGGTTTCCGTCGGGCGCCTGCCACGAGAACGTGACCGGGTCTTGCGCGGTGGTGGTGGTCGCCTGCGCGGTGAGGGTGACCGCACCGCCGAGCGCCAGCGGAAGGGGGCTGGTCGCGGGCAGGATCGACGCAGTGAGCTGGTTCGTCGCGACGCCCTGCACGCTCACCGTGCCCAGCGAGCAGTGTTGGGGCAGGTGGCAGACCTTCACCTCGGCGATGACCACGCCGACCGCGTTGATCTGCAGCGGGACGATCGCGCCCGAGGTGGCCAGCACCTGGCCCAGGCCGGACACGACGCGCCAGGTGAAGGTGAGCGCGCGGCCCAGCGGCTCGGTGCTGCCGCTCGCGTCGAGCGTCACCGTGCGATTGATGAGCGAGAGGGGAAAGTCGACGCCCGCATCGACCAGCGGCCGGGGGGAGACGCGCACCTGGCCGCTCGCGCTCGCGGTGAGGCCTTGATCATCGGTGACCACCACCGCGACGGCGTAGACCGTCGGTACGGAGCCGGCCGTGAAGCGCTGCTGCGTGGCGGTGAGGCTGTCGTTGTCGGTGAAGGGCGGGACCCCGCCGTCGAGCGCGGCCCAGTGGTACGTGAGCGGCAAACAGTCGGGGTCGAAGCTACGACCCGCGCTGAAGAGCACCTCTTCGCCGTAGCCCACCACCGCCGGCGCATCGAGGAAGGCGAGCGGAGGGCCGGCGTTGGCGGCCGGGCACCCCGAGAACACTCCGCCGTCGGGGAGCACGCCTCCGTCGGGGAGCACGCCTCCGTCGGGCAGGGTGACGCCGCCATCGACGAGCGGAGGGAGCCCACCGTCGAGCGAGCTGCCGACTTCGCCGACGAGCGAGGGTTGCCCGCTGCCGCTCAAGAGCGTGACGTCGGGCAGGACCACCGCGTCAGCACCAAAGACCACCACGTTGTAGAGCGCCGCGGGCTGCTGGCCGGTGCGCTCGAAGCGCGCGTCGTAGCGGCCCGCGCCGACCTGCGTGAACTCGAAGCTGCCGGTGGCGGTGCTGCTCGTGGTGAGCGGCATCGCGCCCCCTGCCAGCGTGATGCTGACGCCAGCGAGCCCGGCGCCCGCCCCGTCGAGCACCCGACCCCGCACCTGCGTCGAGGTGACCTCGGCCGAGAGCTCCAGCTCGGCGACGGCGAGTGAGACCGACTCACCCGGGCGCAGCGAGAGCTCGCCTGACTCGAAGGGCGCGTAGCCGCCGCGCAGCGCGCCGATGCGGGCCGGCCCTTCAGGCAACGCTTCGAACACGAAGCTGCCGTCGTCGCTGGTGGTGGTGACGAAGGGCGCGCCGAAGACGAAGACCGAGGTGCCGGCGTGACCGCTCAGGCCCGAGACGTCTTCGCGCAGCACCCGCCCCGCGAGCACCGCCGAGCGACCGAGCAACACGTCGCCGAGGGAGAGCTGTACCCCGAGGCCTGCGCCGAGCTGCTGCACTGAGAAGGTGCGCTGGCGATCGACGCTGCCGTCACCGTCTGCGTCGAAGCGGGCGAGCAGGGCGCCGTCGCTCGAGGTGATGCCGGCGAGCAGAAAGCGCCCATCGTCGTCGGCCTGCACCGCGAGGTTGGTGCCCAGCAGGAACACGCGCGCGCCCACGGCAGGCTCGACGAGCAGGCGACCGGGGCGATGCCACACCAGTCGCCCCGCGATGAGGCCGGGCCCGGGTGGAGACGGGGGCGGCGGCAGCCCGAGATCGTGACAGGCGCTGAAAAGGAGTGCGGCGACGAGGAGACGCTTCGGGGCGGACACGCAGCGCAGGGTAGCAGCCAGCGAGGGGCTCCTCACCGTCACTTCTCGTCTTCACACTCTGAACATCGACGTCGAGCGCAACCCCGAGCGGGTTGAGTCAACGCACCCGGTAGGCGAGGTGACAGCTCACGCACGCGCTGTTGAGCGTGGGGAGCGCGGCGAGGGTCTTCTCGCGATCGCCGGTGGCGGCGATGGCCGCGAAGGCGGTGGCAGCGCGGTGCCCCTGCATGCCGATCTCATGCATCTCGGCTGGCATGTGCGGGCCAGGCCGCGCGTCGAGCGGCTTGCTCCGATGGCGGCCCATGGTCGAGGTCCCCAGCTTCTTCTCGGCGACCTCGCCGGCCTCCTTCACCTTGCCGGAGACCACCAGGCCCAGAAGCTCGTTGAGCGTCACCAGGTTGTCGCGCATCTCCTCGCGCAGCGTCGCCTCGGCGGGCGCGGGCAGCTTCACCAACTGGCGCGCGTCCTGGGCCAGGGCGGGGGTGCTGAGGACGAGGAGGGGGAAGAGCAGCAGCGAGCGGATGGACATGGTGGAACTCCCGGACGAGGAGACCTTCAGAGCCGGCTGACGTCCCGCAGGGAGCAGGACCCGCCTACGCGCAGCCATCACCGCGCCTGCTACGCGAGCGCTTCAGGCGCCGGCGGCGCCAGCAGCTCGTCGAGGTAGCTCCTTTTCGCAGTGACCGCCGCGATGTCCGGCACGGGCCGTAACCTCGTTGTCACGAAGACTTCGCGAGCCCGACGTGGAGCCCGTCTACACCGCGCACCATGTTCCTCGCCTGTGTGCTTGCCGTCGCGTTGAGCGCCGCCGTCCCCGATGCCGACGCCGATTCAGGTGTCCAGTTCGTACCGGAAGTGACGGAGCCGTCACGCGATGCTGGAGCCGCGGCCGTCCTCGGCGCGGCCCCGGACGCGGGCGTCGCCGTCGACCCGTTCCACGCCGAGGTGACGGCGAAGTTCGGGGAGGGCGTCACCCTCAAGTCGGGCGAGGTGAAGCTGAACCTCCGCGGCCGGGTGCAGGTGCAGGCGCTCTCGGTGTTCCCCGACGGCCCCGGCAGCACGGCCCATCGGCAGAACGCGATCATGGTGCGGCGCGCCCGCCTGGCCCTCAAGGGCGAGTTCCCGTGGCACCTCTCGATGAACCTCCAGCTGGCCTTCGCCAACCTCGACATGGAGGCCGATGCACCGAATGTCCTGCGCGACTTCAACGTGCAGTGGGCGCCGCTGCGCGACGTCTCCTTCCGGGTCGGCCAGATGAAGGTGCCCTTCGATGTGCAGCGCGTGGTGTCTTCGAGCTCGCTGCAGTTCGTCGATCGCTCCCTCGTCACCGGCGAGCTCAACCTCGATCGCGACGTGGGCCTGGTGGTCTTCTCGGACGATCTCTTCGGGCTCCATGGGCGGCTCCGCTACGCCCTGGGTGTCTTCGGCGGTGACGGCCGCAACCGCATCGGCACCAACGTCGGCCTGCTCTACGGCGCGCGCGTCCGCTACAGCCCCTTCGGCGCCTTCGACGACAAGGCCGAGGGCGACCCCGATCGCGACCCGACGTTCCGCCTGGCCTTCGGCGCGGGCGCCGCGCGCAACATCGCGACCAACCGTCCGCGCAGCACCACCGGCACGCCCTTCAAGTTCGCCGCCTTCGACTACACGCACGCCACCGGCGACGTGCACGTGAAGTGGAACGGGCTCTCGCTGCTCTCGGAGATCTACTGGCGCCAGGCAGACACCGACTCGGCCACGGGGACGGTGAACGGCGCGGCCTCGACTGAGTACTCCCGCTCGGGCTGGGGCTGGTTCGTCCAGGCCGGCGGCTACGTGACGAACTGGCTGGAGCTCGCGGCCCGTTACAGCGACACCCAGCCGCTGGGCGCGACGGATCCCGCCTTCAAGCGCACGCGAGAGATGGGCGGCACCGTCAACCTCATGTTCCAGAAGCACGACCTCAAGCTGCAGACCGACCTGTTCTGGATCGACGACGGCCGGGGTCAGAACGGGCGGGTGCAGCTGCGGGTGCAGGCCCAAGTCTACTTCTGAGCTCACTTCGTGAACTGCGGCACCTTCGGCAGGGGAACGGTCTGCGCGCTCAGCTTCTGCTCATTGCTCACGTAGCTGACGTCGCCGGCGAGTCGCGCGGCGTCGAACTGCGCGTCGAGCGACACCGCGCCGATGACGTGAAACGACACCTCTCCATGCACCAGGTCCACCGCGTCGCCGGTGCCCTGCAACACGCCGATGCCCGCGTTGTCGCTGATGCGAAAGCGCGTGAGCGACAGCGCCGCACCTTCGAGGGACGCCGCGCCCATCGCCACCGAGCCGGCACAGCCGGGGTCCGCGCAGGTCAACCGGGCGCCGGAGATCTCCACCTCCGCGAGCGTCGCCGACGCACCCGCGCCGTTGACCAGCAGGCCCGCGACCTGCCCACCCTGCAGCGTCACGCGCTCTCCGCTGAGCGTCGCCCCGGTCGTCACCACCACGTTCGCCCCGCCCTGGCGCTGCGAGTCGGCGAGCGTGTCGTCGACGCGCACGTCGGTGGCGAACGCGCTCGTGCCCTGGAGGTACAGCCCGGTGGCGACGTTGCGGTGCAGCGCGAGCCGCTCGACCGTCAGCACCGCATCGAAGGCGCCCAGGCCCAGCCCACCGGAGTCGAAGCCCTCGAGCGTGTCGGAGACGTCGACGTCGGTGCCTTCGAGGCTCGCGCCCGGACCGGCCAGCTCGATGCCGAATGAGTGGGCCCGGCGCACGGCGACGCGATGCAGGGTGAGTGACGCCCCATCGCGCGCGCCGATGCCGTCTCCACCCGAGGCGGCCGCGCTGGTGCGCGTGGGCGCGATGCGCGTGTCTTCCACCACCACGTCGTCGAGCGTGAGCCGCGAGCCCGGGTCCGCCGCGCCGGCGCCGAGCGCGCTGGTGCGACGCAGCACGCCGCGGGTCACCGAGAGCTGCCCACCGGCAGACACCAGCACCCCGAGGCCGAGGTTGAGCCGGTCCACCTTCGTATCGCTGATGCTCGCGTCGACGAGCGTGATGCGCGAGGTGCTGCCGACCGCCACCGCGCCGCTGTGCGAGTTCGCGTCGAGGCGCACGCGCGTGCCGGTGATCGAGCCCCCGTGCACGGCGAGGCCATCTCCGAAGCGGCCGTTGGTGACGTTGGGCCGGGTGTCGCGCACCACCACGTCGGTGAGGGTGATGACGCCGTCGCTCGCGCTCACCCCCTCGTCCTGGTTGCCCGCGACCATGACCCGCGTGAATTGGGCCGTGCCGCCAACCTCGACGCGCGCGCCGTAGCCGGTGAGGGAGCTGCCTCCCCCCGAGTTGGTGATGGCGCTGTCGGTGAGGGTCGCGCGGCTCCCGGCGCCGGTGACGTGCACGCCGACCTCCGGGCTTCCATCGACGATCACCCGGGTTCCTTCGACGACGCCGGCGAGGGCGATCTCCAGGCCACGGCCGGGGACGACACTCAGCGGCGCGGTGTTGCGGATCACGACGTCATGGAGCACCGCGCGCCCGCCGCGCACCGCGGAGATTCCGTAGCCCGACACGCCGTCGAAGAGCACACCCGACACGTCGACCGTCGCCAGCGCGCCCTCGACCTGCAGCCCCACGCCGCTGCCCTGCACCCGCAGGTGCTTCACCTCGACGCCGGCGGCCTTCACGTACAGCTCGACCCGCGGAGCCCCGGTGGCCGACCGGGTGACCGTGGTCATCGCCGCGCACGCGCCCTCGAGGGTGACGCCGCCGGGGACCACCTCGTCGATGACGTGGGTGCCCTTGCCGAGCGCGATGATGAGTCCCGGCGTCGCCCCGGCGAACGCGGCGCTCACCGTGTTGAAGGGAGCGTCACGGGTGCCAGTGCCGTTGGTCGTCGCCTGCGACGAGACGAAGCGCACGGTGCGCCCCGCGGTAAAGCTGTCGGGCCACTCCCCGGCCGGGCACGCCGCGCCGATGGCCGAGCAGTGGGGGTCACCGACGAAGTGCGCCTCGGCCGCGCCGCACGGCTCCGCCGCGTCGTTCGGCCAGGGGGCGCAGACCACGGGGTTCGTCTCGCGCTCGAGCCAGCCCGGAGGACAGGGCAGGAACTGCGGCGGCGCGGGCGGCAGGGGCGGCGCGGGGGGAACGACGGCGAACGGCGTTCTCACCGGAGCGATCCCCGCGGGCTCGAGCTGCGACGCCGGTGCACAGGCGCCGAGGGTCACGCACGTACCAAGCAGGAGTCCCCACGGGCGTCGCATGCGCGCAGCTTGCCACGTCGGCGCGCGCGGCGAGGACCTCGCGCAGGCCGCGGTCGAGGTCCGTGACACCGTGAGGTCAGGGCTGGGTGATGATCAGCTTCGCCGTTGCGTTCGAGTTGATGCGTCGGGTCAGAAGCCCACGCCCGCGGCGAAGCGCCAGACCGAAAAATCAAAGCTCGGGCCCGTTGAGAGGCCGACCTCCACGAAGACGGGAAACCACCACCCTGAAGGTCGAAGAGCGGAGGTCTCGCTCGGCGGGGCGTCTCCACCGTTTCCGGCTCGTCGGCCCAGCGCTCGGCCCTTGCACTGCCGGAACCCAACAGCAACATCGCCCACACCACGCACGCCCGCACCATGGAGCCACGCTAGGAAGCTCGTCCGCTGATCAGGCTTCGAGGAGCCCGTGAACTGGGCGGGGCTGCAACGGCCTGGCGTACCTCTCCCTCAAGGCCGCACAGGGGTGATTCAGGGCACGCACGACGGCTGGCAGGTGCCACGGAGGCCGTTGCCCACCACGCCCGCGTCGGCAGTGAGGCACCGGCCCGAAGCACACTGCCCGCTCGCGCCGCAGTCCCCGCCCAGCGCGATCGGCGCGAAGCACGTCCCGGTGCCCGTCACCCCGCCATCACGCAGGCAGAAGCCACCCTGGCCGTTGTCGACGCCCGACGCGCAGGTCGAGCCCGGGGCCGTGCAGTCGCCACCGGGCCCCGCCAACGGCGTGCAGGCGAAGAAGCCCATGCCCGCGTCGACCAGCGGGCAGGTGAGCGTCGCCTTGCACTGCTGAGCCGCGAAGCACTGCTGCCCCGCGCTGCCCAGCGGCTGGCAGGTGTTGTTGGTGCAACGCAGTCCCGTCTGGCACTCGGCCGACGCGCCGCACATCGCGCCCATCGGGAGCTGCCCGACGCACAGCGGGTAGCCGGCGTCGTTGGGGAGCTGCGGGCAGTACGCGCCCATCGTGCAGTCGAGCACCGTGGTGCGGCACTGCTGGCCGATCGCCTGCTGGCTCTCGCGCGCCTTGCACAGCCCGTCGAAGCAGTTGCCGCCACCGGCGCAGCCGTCGTTGACGTCGGCCGAGCGCTGAATGGAGCACGGGGCGCCGAGGGCGAGGCGGGGTGTACACCCGCCGATCGCCGCCTGGGTCAGGCCGTCGCAGAACGAGGTCGCCGCGCAGTCACCGGTGGCGCCACAGGGGTTCCCGTCGGCGACGAAGCCGCAGGTGCGCACGCCGGCGTCGGTGCGGTTGCCGGCGTTGCAGTACCCGCTGAGGCAGACGGTGCCCATCGCGCAGAGCGTTCCATCGGCGTCCTTCGCGACGCACCGTCGTGAGCCGCCGTCGGCGGGCGGCGC
>JBBRUE010000289.1:0-8094 GCA_038248085.1 Myxococcales bacterium
CAGGAGGGGAAGTTCAGGCTGCGGGTGCGCATCAACGCGCAAGGCATCGTGGACGGCGTCGACGTGCTCGAGGACACGCTCAAGGACCCACTGCTCCTCGGTCACGTGTACTTCGGGCTGCGCGACGCGGAGTACGCGAAGCAGAAGGGCGAGCCGGTCTTCGAGTTCGAGCTCGGCGCGAAGAAGAAGGGCAAGTGATGCGGTTCGGCATCGACGTGCAGAAGGCGCAGGGCTTCGCGCCGCTGAAGGGGAAGAAGGTCGGCGCGATCGTCAACCCCACGAGCGTCGACGCCCAGTTCGTGCACCTCATCGACCTGCTCCACGCGGCCCCCGGGGTGACGCTCGGCGCGCTCTTCGGCCCGGAGCACGGCGTGCGCGGCGAGGCCCAGTACATGGTGGCCGTCGACGACGTCGCGCGTGATCGCCGCACCAACGTTCCCGTCTACAGCCTCTACGGCCACACCTTCGAGTCGCTGGCGCCCCGCGCGGAGTGGCTCCAGGGCCTCGACGCGCTCGTCTTCGACATCCAGGACGTCGGCAGCCGCTACTACACGTACATCTACACGATGGCCCTCGCGATGAAGGCGGCCGCGAAGGCGAAGCTCGCCTTCCACGTGCTCGATCGCCCCAACCCCCTCGGGCTCTCGCTGACCGAGGGCAACCTGGTGGGGCCGAAGTACCGGAGCTTCGTCGGGCTCTATGCGCTCCCCACGCGCCACGGGCTCACCGCGGGCGAGATCGCGAAGCTGCTCAACGACCAGGAGCAGATCGGCGTCGAGCTCCACGTCACGCCGGTCGAGGGCCTGACCCGCGCGACGACCTGGGCCGAGACGGAGCGGGCGTTCCTTGCTCCCTCGCCGAACATGCCCACCGTCGATACCGCGCTCGTCTACCCGGGCATGTGCCTGGGCGAAGGCACCAACGTGTCGGAAGGGCGGGGCACCTGCCGGCCGTTCGAGCAGTTCGGCGCGCCGTACCTGAAGTCCTACGAGGTGGCCGAGCGGCTCAACGCCGCGAAGCTGCCGGGCGTGATCTTTCGCCCGTGCTCCTTCACGCCGACCTTCGACAAGTTCAAGGGCGAGTCGTGCGAGGGCGCCTTCATTCACGTCACCGATCCGCAGGCGTTTCTCCCCCTGCGCACGGGCATCGCGGTGTTCCAGGCGTGCCACGAGCTCGGCGGCAAGGACTTCGCGTGGCGCGCCGACGCCTACGAGTTCGTCGAGGACGTCCCGGCCTTCGACCTGCTCTGCGGCACCGATCAGGTGCGCCTGGGCTACGAGGCCGGCCACCCGCTCGACGCCCTGGTGGACGGCTTCGAAGCGCAGTTGCGCTCGTTCGAACCGCTCCGGCGACGCTATGCTCTGTATCCCTGAGCAATGGTCGCGATCGGCGTCTTCTCTGACAGTGATGGTGACCTCACCGCGTTCGATGCGGCGCTGAAGTTCCTTGCCTCGAAAGGCGCCCGCCGCTTCCTCTTCGCGGGCGGCAAATTCGACGACCTCGACGAGTGGGTGAAGTGGAAGCGCGCCGAGGTGAAGGCCCAGTCGGACTACAGCGGCGACGACTTCCTCGAAGACGTGCAGCGCTACCTGATCGGTCTCGAGCAGGTCGATCGCCCGGCCGCCTTCGGCACCGCCCACGAGCAGGTGCGCGCCATCGAAGAGCTCACGCGCATGAAGGACAAGATCCTGCGGGCGCCTGAGAAGGGCTCGCTCGCGTACCAGGACACGGCGGTGCCCCGGAAGATGATGGAGATGCTCGGCGACGCCCTGTGCTGTCTGGTGCACGACAAGAACGACCTCGACAAGGAAGACATGCTCAACGCCGCCGTGCTGGTGCACGGGAAGGACAGCGAGCCGAAGGTCGTGCAGATCGGCCCCCGTACCTTCATCACCCCCGGCACGCTCAAGGGCGACAAGCCGACGGTGGGGCTCATCGAGACGCAGGACCGGCAGGTGCTGTTCTCGGCCTTCACCCTCGATGGCACGGCGGTGATCGACCGGCAGCCGATCTCCATGGGCGGCAGCAAGACGAAGATCTCGGTGAAGTGATGGCCGAGATCGCGCTGCTCGGAGGCTCGTTCAACCCGCCGCACGTCGGCCACCTCATGGCCGCGCTCTACCTGCGCAGCACGCTGGGCTGCGACGAGGTGTGGCTGGTGCCCAGCTTCAATCACCCTTTCGGCAAGCCGCTCGAGTCCTTCGACGACCGCGTCGCGATGTGCGAGGCGATGGGGGCCGACGTCGGCCCGTGGTTCAAGGTGAGCCGCGCCGAGGCCGAGGTGGGCGGGGAAGGGCGCACCATCGAGCTGCTCGAGTGGCTGCTCCCGAAGCACCCCGGCACGACGTTCCGCTGGGTGATCGGCTCCGACATCCTCGGCGACCTGCCGAAGTGGAAGGCGTGGGACCGCATTCAGCAGCTGGTGCAGATCACCGTGATCCACCGCGCGGGCTACCCGGCCCCCGAGGCGATCGGGCCCCCGATGGTCGAGGTCTCGTCGACCGAGATCCGCAAGCGCCTCGAGGCGGGAGATCCGCCGGCCGACCTCGTGCCGCGCCGGGCGCTCGACGTCGCGCGGGCGCGTGGGCTTTACGGGCTGCGCTGACCTTTTCCTTCTGCTACGCGCAGAGGGGTGAACCGCCGCCACATCCGCGTCGTCGGAGCGATGCTCGAGGGTGAGCCCGGCCGCTTCCTGATCACCCAGCGTTCGAAGAACGCCTCGCTCCCCCTGCTGTGGGAGTTCCCCGGAGGCCGCGTCAACGACGGTGAGGCCGACGCCGATGCGCTCCTGCGCGAGCTCAAGGAGCGGCTGGGGGTCGACGTCGTGGTCGACGAGGAGGCGATGGCCACCCACCAGGAGTACGACTTGTACACCGTGGACTTCCGTGTCTTTCACTGCCGCCTCGCGCACCCCGAGCAGGACGTCAGCCACGCGAAGGTGAACGATCACCGCTGGGCCGCCCTCGACGAGATGGGCGAGTTCAAGTTTCCAGACGCCGACGCGCGCACGCTGGCCAAGCTCCTCGATCTGGACATGTGACATGCACCAGGCACCCAAAGACATCGGCTGGATCGAAGTCATCTGCGGCTCGATGTTCTCGGGCAAGACCGAAGAGCTGATCCGCCGGCTCAAGCGGGCGCTCTACGGCAAGCAGAAGGTGCAGGTCTTCAAGCCGCAGATCGACAACCGCTACGACGAGCTCGCGGTGGTCAGCCACTCGCAGATCAAGATCATCGCCACCCCGGTGACGCACGCCGACGAGATCTTGCGCCACCTCAAGCCCGACACCGAGGTGGTGGGCATCGACGAGGTGCAGTTCCTCGGCATGGAGGTGATCGGCGTCATCGAGACGCTCGCCGCGAAGGGCATTCGCGTGGTCTGCGCCGGCCTCGACCAGGACTACCAGGGCAAGCCCTTCGAGCCGATGCCGCAGCTGCTGGCGATCTCCGAGTACATCACCAAGGAACTGGCGATCTGCGTGGTGTGCGGCAACCCGGCCAACCGCAGCCAGCGCCTCTCGGCCTCCGACGAGCGGGTCGTCGTCGGCGCGGCGGGGGCGTACGAAGCCCGCTGCCGCAAGTGCCACGTGCCCGTCCCCGTCGAAGCCACGCCTCCGCAGAACCTCGAACTCTTCAGCCGGTGATCCCGATGCGCGACTCGCTCTACGAAAACGTCCCCTACTCGATGTCGGAGCTGAAGCACTTCTACGGTCCGAACGTGCACCTCGTCGGCAACCCGTACCTGCTGACGCTGCTGACGAACCTCTGCGCGAAGGACACCCAGCAGCCGCTGGTGAACACCCTGGTGCGCACCCTGTACACCGACCTGGTGACGATGGTCGTCAACCACGAGTTTCCCCGCAAGCAGGTGACCATCCCCTCGCGGATGATCCAGTACACGCCGCGCGGCATCTACCAGGGCGAGATCCTCGACCCCGAGGTGCGCGCCATCTCGGTGAACATCGCCCGCGCCGGCACGCTGCCCAGCCAGGTCACCTACGATCTGCTCAACACCATCTTGACCCCGCAGCTGGTGCGGCAGGACCACATCATCATGAGCCGCGAGCTCGACGCCGCGGACCACGTGGTAGGCAGCAACATCGGCGGCTCGAAGATCGGCGGCGACGTCGACAACGCCATCGTGATCTTCCCCGACCCGATGGGCGCCACTGGCAGCTCGCTGTCGACGGCGATCACCATGTACAAGAAGAAGGTCCCCGGGAAGATCCGCAAGACCGTCTGCGTGAACCTGATCGTCACCCCGGAATTCATCAAGCGGATGACCAGCGATCACCCCGACGTGATCCTCTTCGCGCTCCGCCTCGACCGCGGGCTCTCGCCGCCCGAAGTGCTCAGCACCGCCCCCGGCGAGCTGTGGGAGAAGGAACGCGGTCTCGATGACCGGCAGTACATCGTCCCCGGCGGCGGTGGCATGGGCGAAGTGATGAACAACGCGTACGTCTGAACTCACCGCACCACGAAAGAAGCACATGGCTTTCTACGACCAGTACGTCGAAGTGATGATCTCTGCCCACAAGCTCGAGGAGCGGGTGAAGGAGCTCGGCGCGCAGATCACCAAGGACTACGCAGGCAAGGACCTCGCGCTGGTCGGCATCATGAAGGGGTCGATCTTCTTTCTCACCGACCTCGCGCGGCACATCGACCTGCCGATCACCATGGAGCTGATGGGCGTCTCGAGCTACCAGGGCGGCACCGAGACCACGGGCGAAGTGCGCGTCACCCACGATCTCACCAAGCCGATGCACGGCCGCCATGTCCTGGTGGTGGAAGACATCATCGACACCGGGCTCACCATGCAGTTCTTGATGGAGAACCTCCAGGCGCGGCACCCCGCGTCGCTCAAGGTCGCCACGCTGCTCGAGAAGCCCTCGCGCGCGAAGGTGAAGGTGACGATCGACTACAAGGGCTTCGTGATCGAAGACCGCTTCGTCGTCGGCTACGGGCTCGACTACGGCGAGAAGTATCGCAACCTGCCGTTCGTCGGCGTGATGCGCACCGACTGAGCACCTTCAGCCGGCGTCGGGTTTGGCCGTTTCAGGCGTGCTCGGAGGGGGCGCCTGAACCGGAACCGGCGCAGGGGAAGGGCCCGGCTGGTCCTGCACCTGCTTCCCCAGCGAGTTGAACAACGCCTGGAGTTGCGGCTCGAGCGCCTTGGCCAGCCCGCCCGCGGCGTCGTTGGTCATCGTCGTCGCGCGCAGCGTGGTGGCCAGCAGCTTCACCTGCGGCTCCACCGCCAGCAGCATCAGCGAGGCCTGGCCCCGGGTCTTCGAGTCGGACTCCGCGGCGATCTTCAGTTGCTCGAGGGCCTGCTCGAGCTGCCGGCGCGCGTCGTCGAGCCGCACCCGCGCGAGGAAGTACGCCACGTCGCTCTGCATCTTCTTGAGCGAGGTGCGCTGCGCCTCGGTCAGGCCGTTGAGCTTCTCCGCCCGCCGCACCAGCGCCAGGCCCTTCTCGAGGTCCTTCGGGACGTCGGAGGCCAGCCGCGGTCGCGCCAGCAGCTCGAGCACCTGGAAGAGGGCGCGATCGAGCTCGTCGCGATCTTCGAACTTCTGGCCCACCACCGTCAGCGCCGTGGTGCCCTCGAGATCGACGGGGGCGTACGCGTCGGCGAGCAGGGGATCGGAAGGGACCCAGGGATCGGCGCCGGTGGGGAAGAGCTTCCCCTTGAGGACGACCAGCTGGCCGTTGCGCACCTCGAGCAGGTAGGTGCGCGCGTTGACCAGCGAGGTGGCGTACAGCGCTGCGCCCCCCAACCCGAGGACCAGGGTCAGGAGCAGCAGGTTCCGCAACGCCCGGGCGAGCCGGACACCAAAGGAGGGCTGGGAGTCCATGGGCATCAAGGTAGTACGGAGCGCCCAAAGACCCCATTGCTGCCCGTTTGGCCCAGAACTTGGCGGGCTCCCCCCGGGGGGTAGAGTCGGCGGCGAGTGTCCTCCACTTTCAAGCGGTTGGGGCAGAGCGAGCTGCTCCCGCGCTACATCTTCGCGGAGAGCCTCGTCGCGCGGCGGCGGGTGCTCGAGATCGGCGCGGTGGCGTCGACGAAGGGGCAATCGGCCCGCTTCCTCTCGACCCGCGGCGCCCGCATCGTGGTGGCCGCCGACGACGATCTCGCCGCCGTGCAGGAGGCGCAGGCCCGCCTCGCCAACCCTACGCTCCGCTTCCGCCCGGCCGTCTTCGACGACTTCGAGTCGGGCAGCTTCGATCTCGTCATCGTCTCCGATCTCGCGCCCTACGTCCGCGCGCCGGAGCTGCTGAAGGACATCGCCCGCCTGGTGGCGAAGAACGGGTGCCTGATGGGCGGCCTGCGCAACCCGGCCGGCCTCGCGCTCGCCACCTTCATGGAGCCCGACGACAGCGACGTGCCGCCGACCTACGGCCAGCTGCTCGACGCGCTCTCGGTGCACTTCAAGTCGGTCGACGTCGCCACCCAGTCCCCGGTGCTCGGCTACCAGCTCGCCTTCGAGCGCGGTGAAGGCCTGCAGGTCGATGGCTCGCTCGCCGGCATGAGCGAGGCCGCCTACTACGTAGTGCTCGCCGGCCACGAAGAGGTGCGCAACTTCGACCCGACCTGGGTGCAGTTGCCGCCCGAGCCGCTCGCCTTCACCGGCGGCAAGCTCGAGGAGGCCGCTGCCCGCGCGCGCGAGTGGCGCGATCGCACCGAGCGTCTCAAGGAGGTCCTCCAGAAGAAGACCGCCGAGCTCCAGGTGCGCGAGGGCGAGGTCAGCGAGACCCGGCAGCAGCTCGAGGGCGCCAAGGAAGCGGTCAGTCGCCTGACGGCCCAGCTCGAGACGGTGCGCGATCGCCCCGAGGTGCTGCGCGATCGGGAAGACCTCGCGACCCGCATCCGCCAGATGGAGGCCGAGCTCCAGGTCGCCCGCGAGCGGGCCATCGACTCCGAAGGCCGCGTGACCGCGGCGCGCACCGAGCTCGAGGCGCTCCAGCGCCAGCAGAAGGACGCGACGATCCACGCCCTGGCGGCGCAGGAATCGGTGCGGCTCGAGCGGGCCCGGCGAGAGGAGATCGCCACTCAGCTCGAAGACAGCCGGCTGCGCCTGGCGAAGTCCTACGAAGAGCTGCGCCGGGTGCAGGACGAGGCAGCCTCCGAGCGCGTCGAGCACGAGCGCACGAAGATCGCCATCGAGCGCATTCGCGAAGCGGTCGGCTCGCGCGAGAAGGAACTGGGCGAGGCGAAGGATCGGGAGCTCCGCCTGGCCGAAGCGCGCACCGATGCGCTCAAGGCGATCGAAGGGCTGGAGGCCGGGTTTGCCGACGTTCGCCGACAGTTGGCCGAGGCCCGCGACGTGGTCGAGCGCAAGGAGTCCGAGCGGATCTCCGCCCTGCGGTCGTATGACGTCGAGCACCAGTCCCGGCTCGGCAGCGAGGGCGAGCTGGAGCGCGAGCGCGCCCACCTCGCGGAGTTGGCCCGCGAGCTGACGCTCCGCACCACCGAGAAGGCCGGCGCCGAGACCGAGGCCGCCGCCCTCAAGGCCGGCGGCGAGCGCCTCGAGCTCGAGCTGAACGAGGCGCGCGCGTCCGAGGAGCGTTGGCGCCGCGCGACCGGTGAGCACGAGCTTCGTTTCGCGGACACCTCCAGCGAGCTGCAGCGCGTGGTCGGCCGGCTCGGTGAGCTCGAGCAGCAGCTCGGGCAAAGCGAGGTCTCGTCCCAGCAGCTCCGCGGGGAACTCGAGGCGTCGCGGGCGCGCATCGCGGACCTCGAAGAACTGCTCCGCGTCAGCCGGGAGAACGCCGAGCGGCTGACGGCGGTGGTCGAGGCCGATCGCGCGCGCATCGTCGCGTTCGAAGACCGGCTTGGGGTCGTCACTGAAGACCGTGATCGGCTCGACGGCGCGCTGAACGCAGACCGCGCGCGCCTGGTGATCCTCGAGCACGAACTCGCCGCCGCCCTCACGGAATCCGGGCAGCACGCCGCCACCCTGGCGAGCGCCGAAGACCGCATCCGCGAGCTCGACCAGGCGCTGGGCCTCGCCGAGTCGAAGGTGAAGGAACTCACCGACGATCGCGACCTGCTGCTGATGGAGCGCGACGATCTCCGGGGCTCGCTCAGCGACGTCG
>JBBRUE010000290.1:0-8086 GCA_038248085.1 Myxococcales bacterium
CTCAAGTCACGCATGTGGCGGGTGACGATCGACGGTCGGCCGCTGGGGGTGATCAACCCGGCGTCGGGGCGCATCGAGGACTCGGCCGGGGCGTCCGTCGGGCGCCTCCAACGCATCCGCGGCGGGAGCGAGCTGCACCTGGGCAGTACCCACGTCGCGCTGATCGAAGCGGGCGCCACCGTGCAGGCCAGGCGTCCCCCGGTGCGGCGGCCGTTGCTGCGGCTGCTCGCGCCGCTGCCGGTCGACGGCGCGAACTGGATCCTCGCCGCGGTCGGGCTGAACGTGGGCTCTGCGCTGACCCCGGCGAGCAGCGCCGTGCTGGGCAAGGGGATCTAGCTTCGTCGGCGGCGGCGCTCGTGGTTCTCTTGGCCCCGCCTTGAGCACCGCGCCACTCGCCGCCCTCCTGCCGAAACCTGGTGAGCCGAAGCTCACGTCCGATGCCGTGCTGGACCGCTTCATCCAGTACGTGACCACCACCGGCCTCTCGCTCTACCCCGCGCAGGAAGAGGCGGTGCTCGAGCTGCTCGGGGGCAAACACGTGGTGCTCGCGACGCCCACCGGCTCGGGCAAGTCACTCGTCGCCCTCGCCTTTCACTTCATGGCGATGGCCGAGGGGAAGACGAGCTTCTACACCTGCCCGATCAAGGCGCTGGTGAACGAGAAGTTCTTCGCGCTGTGCGACGCGTTCGGGGCGGAGAACGTCGGCATGATGACCGGCGACGCGGCGATCAACCGCAAGGCGCCGATCATCTGCTGCACCGCGGAGATCCTCTCGAGCTTCGCCATTCGCGAGCAGCGGCTCTTCGCCGACTGCGTGGTGATGGACGAGTTCCACTACTACGGCGACAAGGATCGCGGCGTGGCGTGGCAGGTGCCGCTGATCTCGATGCCCGAGACGCAGTTCCTGTTGATGTCGGCCACGCTCGGCGACACCAGCGCGATCACCACGTCGCTGAAAGACATCACCCAGCGGGACGCGGTCGAGGTGCGCTCGGCCCAGCGCCCGGTGCCGCTGGAGTACCGCTACGCCGAGACGCCGCTCCACGAGACCGCGCAGGACCTGCTGCAGAGCAACAAGGCGCCGATCTACCTGGTGAACTTCAGCCAACGTTCCGCCGCCGAGCAGGCGCAGAACCTGATGTCGATCGACGTCTGCACCAAGGACGAGAAGCAGAAGCTCAAGGAGGCGCTCCAGGGGTTCCGCTTCGACACCCCGTTCGGCAAGGACCTCAAGCGCTTCCTCCAGCACGGCATCGGCATTCACCACGCGGGGTTGCTGCCGAAGTACCGGCGCCTGGTGGAGCGGCTCTCGCAGCAGGGCATGCTCAAGGTGATCAGCGGCACCGACACGCTGGGCGTCGGGGTGAACGTGCCGATCCGCACGGTGCTCTTCACGCAGCTGTGCAAGTTCGACGGTGAGAAGACGGTGATCTTGCCGGTGCGAGACTTCCACCAGATCTCCGGGCGCGCGGGTCGCAAGGGCTTCGACGATCTCGGCTTCGTGGTGGCGCAGGCGCCGCCGCACGTGATCGAGAACATCAAGCTCCAGCAGCGCAAGGCCGAGGGCAAGAAGGTCACGATGCAGAAGCCTCCGCAGAAGGGCTACGTGCATTGGGACGCGGCGACCTTCGAGAAGCTGCGCATCAACCAGCCGGAGAAGCTCGAGTCGCGCTTCACGGTGACGCACGGGCTGATCGTGTCGTTGCTCCAGGCGTACGAGGGCGCGACGACCAGCGGCTACCGGCGGCTGGTGGAGCTGATCGGGCTCTCGCACACCTACGAGATCAACAAGCTGCGGCTGCTCAAGCACTCGCGCATCGTGTTCCGGGCGTTGGTCGACGCGGGCATCGTGACGGTGGTGAAGCGGTCGGCGTCGATGGTGGCGCACGTGAAGGTCTCGGAGGGGTTGCAGCGCGACTTCTCGCTCAACCACACGCTGTCGATGTACCTGCTCGAGGTGCTGCTCAAGCTCGACCCGGAGAGCGAGTCGTACGCGCTCGACGTGGTGTCGCTGGTGGAGGCGATCCTCGAGAGCCCGGACGCGGTGCTCTACGCGCAGCGGGACCGCGCGAAGGGCGAGAAGATCCGCGAGCTGAAGGCGCAGGGCATGGAATACGACCAGCGGATGATCGAGCTCGAGAAGGTCGAGCACCCCAAGCCGCTGGCGCAGTTGGTCTACGGCACCTTCGACGAGTTCGCCGCCAAGCACCCGTGGGTGGCCAAGGAGAACGTGCGGCCGAAGTCGATCGCCCGCGAGCTGTTCGAGACCTGCCAGACCTTCAACGAGTACGTGAAGGAGTACGAGCTGCAGCGCAGTGAAGGCGTGCTGCTGCGCTACCTGTCGGACGCGTACAAGACGATCATCCAGAACGTCCCCGAGTCGACGCGCAACGAGCAGCTCGAGGACATCGCGGCGTACCTGCTGACGACGCTCAAGCACACCGACAGCTCGCTGGTCGCCGAGTGGGAGGCCATGCGGTACGGGAAGGAACTGGGGGTGGTGACGGGCCCGGGGGAAGCGCCGCCCAAGCCGCGCATGGACCTCGCGAAGAACCCGAAGGCGCTCGCGGCCCGGGTGCGCTCCGAGCTCCACCAGCTGGTGCGATTGCTGGCGAAGAAGTCGTACGAAGACGTGGTGGAGCAGCTCGGGGGGCCCGAGGCGGCCGGGTGGACCGTGGACTCCCTCGAGGAGGCGCTCAAGCCGTACTGGGACGAGCACCCCACCCTCGACACCACGCCGCGGGCGCGACAGCCGGTGCTCACCCAGCTCATCCCCGGGGAAGATCGCGTGTGGACGGTGCGTCACGCGTTGATCGACTCGAAGGGAGAGCAGGACTGGTACCTGGAGGGCGTGGTGGACCTGAAGGGCCGTGACGACGTGGACGGAGCACTGATGACTCTGCGGCATGTCGGGCGCTGAGGTCGGGGTGAGGGGCAGTCCCTCGCCCTGGCACTGGGCCCTCGCGCGCGCGACGCCGATCGCGCTGCTCTCGATCACGCTGGCGACGATCGGGTCCCTCGCGTTCCCCCACTCCGCGAAGCTCGCCGGAGACGTGCCGGACTTCATCGAAGCGCTCGTGCGTTGGGACGCGGGTTGGTACGGCTCGATCGCCGACAACGGCTACTGGCTGAAGCCGGGTGAACAGAGCCCGGTCGCGTTCTTCCCGCTCTACCCGCTGGTGATGCGCGCCCTGACGTTCGTGGGCATGAACCGGTGGATCGCGGGTTCGCTGCTGTCCCTCGTCTGCGCGCTCGGAGGGCTCTGGGCGTTCGCGCGCTGGGCGGCGTCGGTCTCGCCCAAACACGCGACCCTGGCGTTCTGGCTGCTCGCGCTCTACCCGTTCGCCGAGTACCTCTACGGAGTCGTCTACTCCGACGCGATGTTCCTGCTGCTCGCGGTGGGCGCGTTCCTCTCGCTCGAGCGCGGGCGCCCGCTTCAAGCAGGCATCCTCGGGGCCCTGAGCACCGCCTGCCGTCCCGTCGCGCCCGCGGTCGTCATCGGCCTGCTGGTCCGCAGCATCGAGCTGCGCCGCCAGAAGAACCTGCCGATCCGCTTCGTCGACCTGCTCCCCGCGCTCTCGGGCCTCGGGCTGGCCTGCTTCATGGCCTACCTGCAGTACCGCTTCGGAGACGCCCTCGCCTTCGCCCACGTGCAAGGCGCGCCGGGGTGGGATCAGGAGCCCGGCTGGCGCAGCTGGCTCAAGCTCTCGTGGTTCCACACGATGTTCCCGAAGGTCGCCCCGCTCGTCGCGATTCGCCTCGGGGGGCACGCGCTGCTCACGGTGCTGGCCCTGGCGATGGTGGTGCCGACGTTCAAGCGGCTCGGCTGGGGCTACGGCGTGTACACGCTGCTGGTGATCGGCATCCCCGCGGTCTCGAGCAAGGACTTCCAGGGGCTGGGCCGCTACGTGATCGCCGCCTTCCCGCTGTTCCTCACGCTCGCGCTGCTGCTCGACGAGCGGCCCCGAATTCGGGTCACCGTGCTGGTCGTCTTCGCGCTGCTGCTCGGCACGTTGGCAATGGCGCTGGGAGCCGGTGGCTACGTGTCCTAAGCCCGCCGCATGAAGAACGTGGAGACGGTGATCATCGGTGCCGGGGTCAGTGGGCTCGCGACGGCCGCGGCGCTCGGTAAGGGCTCCGATCTGGTCGTGCTCGATCGCGACGCGGAGATCGGCGGCTACTGCAAGACGGTGAAGAAGGACGGCTTCACCTGGGACTACTCGGGCCACTTCTTCCACTTCAAGCACGCGGACATCGAGAAGTTCCTCCTCGACCGCATGCCGGGCCAGCACGTACGCAAGGTGATCAAGAAGTCGTCGGTCTCCTTCGCTGGGCGGCAGATCGACTTCCCGTTCCAGAAGAACATCCACCAACTCCCGCAGCAGGACTTCATCGACTGCCTGCATGATCTCTACTTCGCGCGCCTCGCCGGCCAGCCGCCGCAACCGGAGACGAACTTCAAGGAGATGCTCTACGCGCGCTTCGGCCGATCGATCGCCGAGAAGTTCCTCATTCCGTACAACGAGAAGCTCTACGCGACGGACCTCGCGACGCTCGACCGCGACGCGATGGGCCGGTTCTTCCCCCACGCCGACCTGACCGACATCGTGCGCAACATGAAGGTGGCGGACAACGGCTCGTACAACGCGACCTTCACCTACCCGGAGGGCGGCGCGATCGAATACGTGAAGGCGATCGCCAGCGAGGTCGAGGGTTCGGCGCTGCACCTGAACGAGGGCGTGACGGGCATCGACCTGAAGACGAAGACGGTGCGCACCACGAAGGGCGAGTACCAATTCAAGCAGCTCGTCTCCTCGGCGCCCTTCCCCGCCCTGCTGCAGCTCTGCGGGCTGCCGGTCGAGCCCGGGGTGTTCACGTGGAACCAGGTGCTGGTCTTCAACTTCGGCTTCGACACCAAGGGCCCGAAGGACGTGCACTGGGTCTACTTCCCCGACCGCGGGCTGCCGTTCTACCGGGTGGGCTTCTACGACAACATCTTCGACACCAACCGCATGAGCCTCTACGTCGAGCTCGGATCACCCAACGGCGCGGCGATCGATCTGCCGGCGTTGCGCGAGGCGGTGCTCGCGGGCCTGAAACGCGAAGGCATCATCACCACCCAGCAGCTCGTCGCGGAGCACTCGGTGGTGATGAACCCGGCCTATGTACACATCACGCAGCGGTCGATCGTCGAGGTCGCGCGGCTGAAGACAGAGCTGGCGAAGTCAGGCGTGCACTCGATCGGGCGCTACGGCGGGTGGACCTACTGCAGCATCGAAGACAACATCGTCGAGGCGCGGCAGCTCGTCTCGTCGTTCGCGGTCTGAGCGGAGCGGTCTGAGTCGACACGCGGTGTCAGCCTTGATAGGCGTTCCGCGTGCGCCAATCTGAGAGCCCATTGGTGCGCCTCGACTCCGCGAACCAGCGCGCCCTCGCGGGGTCCTTCGACCCCGACTTGTCGTTCAGTGACTTGGCGCGGCAGGCCCCCTACTTCGGCTTCGTCGAGGTGCGCATTCCCGGGGCGGCGCCCTTCCTGATGTTCAGCAACAACGACGACGTGGTCGCGCAGCACTATCTCTACCGGAAGCCCGGCTTCGAGGCGGCCTCGCTGCGACTGTGGGTCGCGCTCGCACGGAGGGCCCGCGCTGTGGTCGACGGAGGTGCCTTCACCGGCGTCTTCTCGCTCGCAGCGCGCTCGGCGAACCCCGACGTACGCGTGTGGGCCTTCGAGCCGGCGAGCAGCACTTTCGGCCGCTTGGCGACCAACATCTGGGCCAACCGCTTCGACGCCTCGGTCGCTCCAGTGATGGCGGCGTTGGGGGATCGTGGGGAGCGCGCACGACTGCGGCATCCCTTCGGCCTGTACGTACTCGGCAGCGGCGAGAGCTTCCTCGCAGAACGGGTCCGGGACAGCTGGTACGAAGAGGACGTTCAGGTCATCGCCGGTGACCAGTTCGAAGTGATTCGTCAGGCGAGCCCGCTGCGCTTCGTGATCAATCAGCCCTTCGAACAAATCGACCTGATCAAGCTGGACGTCGAAGGCTACGAGCCCCGGGTGCTCCAGGGCATGAGGGAGACGATCGCCGCCAGCCGGCCGACGTTGATCCTCGAATTCCGCGACGCCCCGTCCCTCCACGCGATCCGCGAGCAACTCCCCCCGGGCGCCAGGGTGTTCTTCATCGACGACGAGACGCTCGCGCTGCGCGGCGAGCCCTGCGACTTCAAGAACGTCGATCACCAGAACCTGCTCGTCGTCCTCCGCGACGATCTCGATCTCGAGGCCCTGTGCGTCGACGCAGGGGTGTTCTTCGATGCTTCCCCGTCTTCCGCCAGGAGCCCCACCTCATGACCAGTCCCTCGAGCCTCGCCTCCTTTCAACTGCTGCAGCGGCTCCGCTCGTTCGTCGACACGCGGCTCGGGGTGCCCCCCCAGACCACGCGGCCGGCGCCGGTCGGCCCGGTGCTCGTGGGCGTGAAGCGCGGGTTCCGCCGCGCGTTCCAGCCGTTGATCAACGAGGTGCTCGATCGCCAGACCCGCTTCAACGAGGAGGTCCTGGACTGGGGTCGCGCCATCACCCGCGACGTGGAGAGCTTGGAGCGATCCCTCGTCGCGATGCGAACGAGCATCGACCTCCGCCTCTCTCGGCTCGAGGCGATCGCCGCCCGCCTCGAAGACCTGCAGCCGGACGACGCCGGGACGGCCAAAGCCCAACGGCCACCGCGCGGCAAGAACGCTCATGACAAGGTCTGAACGGACGGGGGAGGTGGTGGTGAGGGAACGGGAAGAGGAAGTTCCGAGGTCGATCCTCGAGCGACCGGACGTCGGCACGAGCCTCGACGCACTCCTCGAAGACCAGGGTGGCGAACTGACGGCCGTCGTCGTGGTCGCCAAGCAACGGAGGACGCTGTCGCTGAGGGTCCCCTGGGAACTGACCACGCCGCCGCTTCACGGGCGGCTGCCCTTCGGTAACCAGGCCGTGGACCTGGTGGTGCTCGATGAGCCGCGCGCGCTGGTCTCGCCCGTCGGCCTCGTCGCGCTGGTGCGGGAGGCGTGGCGGGTGACGGGCCGAACGTGCGTGCTGGTCAGCGCGGACCGGGACCCGATGGAGGATGCGCGCTTTGAGCTCGCGGTGCGGGACGCGATCCCCGGACCGCTGGAGCTGCAGCGGGTCTCCGGGGGCTCGATGTTGATCGCCCGTCGGGAAGCCGAGCCTGCCTCCCGCAGCGAGTCCCAGCACTTCGATCGGCGGCTCCTCGCGGCCGAGACGCTCGCCGCGCGGCTGCGCGGGGAACTGAACAAGACCGAGAAGGAGCGCGATGTCGCGATGCTCCGGCTGAGCGCGCTCGAGGCGAGCCTCCCGCACCGCCTCTCCGACAGCAGCCTCGCCCGCCGGCTGGTCGTCGACCCGATGCAGAAGGCCGGCAACCGCCTGACGAAGCTTCGCCAGTCGATGCGCGCCCGGGGGCTGAGCTGGCCTGCCAGTTTCACCGACGACGTCGGCGCCCTCTCCAGAGAGACAGAGCTGCCCTTCGCCGGCCTCGCCACCCGCGCACGCCCGAACGACCCCGACGACTTCGTCAGGGCGCGGCCGACGACCGTCGCCCTCTGCCACCCCCATTGGCGGGGGATCCGGGCGGCCACCCTCGACCAGGTCAAGCACGTGGTCGAGGTGCCGGGGTTCGAGAGCCGCAGCCACGCGCTGCGTTTGGCCGGTTTCCTGCGGGACGCGGGCGCCGAGCGGGTGGTGATGAACGGGTACCCCCCGGGCACCGAGGTCTTCGCCGACGCGCTCGCCGAGGCCGCGCCGCGCATCCGCTTCTCGATCGTCTACCACGGTACGCCGGCGCTCTCGTACGGCGAGGACGTCGTGCTCCAGTCGATGCTGGAGCTGTACCAGCAAGGCAAGCTCTTCAAGCTGGGCTTCGTGAAGCACGGGCTCGCGGAGTACTTCCGCTTCCGGGGCGCGCGGGCCGAGTGGGTGATGAATCGCTGCTCGATGGCCGCCCAGCCGCCCACGCCGGTAGTCGACGGCCGGGTGAACATCGGGATCTTCGCCCCCACCGCCAGCCACAAGAACGTCGAAACC
>JBBRUE010000291.1:0-8082 GCA_038248085.1 Myxococcales bacterium
CGGGGCGGGCAGGGTGAGGCGCCCCTTCATGCGCCCGTCGAGGGTGCGCGGCAGGCGGTTGAGATCGACCATCTCGGCGGTCGCGGTGTCTTCGCCGTCGTTGGGTCCGCGAATGGTGGCCAGCACGCGGTTGCCGCGAAGGGGATCGATGTCGAGCATGCAGCCGGGCTCGATGGTGGTGCTGGTGAAGCCGTGCACGCGCTGCTGCCAGCGGGCGAGACCGCCGTCGGTCGGTGGCCCGGCGTCGAAGCCCGTGCCCCCGCCGTCGCTGCCCGAATCAAGCGCCCCGCCGTCGAGTTCCGCGGCCGACAGGCAGACGCCCCGCGTGCACGCCCGGGGCGCGCGGCACGGGTGCAGATCGTCACACGCGCGACCGGGCACATCGTCGAGTTCGATCGCGCACCCGGCGAGGAGCGCCAGGCCCACGACGCTGCACCGCCAGAGCACGGGCGTACCGTACCGTTTCCGACCGATCGGCAGAAGGAGGTATAGGCTCCCGCGCCTACGTGAACGGACGAATCAGCGAACTCATGAAGCAGGGCCTGCGCAGGTGGACGAGCTCCATGGCGGGGGACGATCTCGATCAACGCCTCGCCGGGGTCCGCCCGCCCAACGAGTACGGGGTCGACCCGTGGGGCTTCAGCCTCGAGTACGCGCTCTCGGCGATCGGGCCCTTCGTCTGGCTCTACAAGAACTACTTCCGGGTCGAGACCTTCGGCCTCGAGAAGGTCCCCGCCGGGCGGGTGCTGCTGATCTCGAACCACTCGGGCCAGCTGCCCTTCGACGGCGCGATGATCGGCGTGGCGATGCTCACCGCGGCCACGCCGCCGCGCATCATCCGCAGCATGGTCGAGAAGTGGGTGCCGTCGCTGCCGTGGGTGTCGACCTTCTTCGCGCGCGTCGGGCAGATCGTCGGCACCCCGGAGAACTGCCGCCGGCTGTTGGAGAAGGACGAGGCGATCCTCGTCTTCCCCGAGGGCCTCAAGGGCATCAGCAAGCTCTACCCCCAGCGCTACCAGCTCCAGGAGTTCGGGCTGGGCTTCATGCGCCTCGCGCTCGAGACCAACACCCCCATCGTGCCCATCGCGGTGATCGGCAGCGAGGAGCAGGCGCCGGCGGTGATGAACTTGAAGCCGCTGGCGAAGCTGCTCGGCTTCCCGGTGCTGCCGGTGACGCCCTACGGCCTCCCGTTCCCCCTGCCGGTGAAGTACCGGCTGCACTTCGGCGACCCGATCTATTTCACCGGGCGCGCCGATGACGAAGACAGCGAGCTGGAGAAGAAGGTGAAGGTGGTGCGCGCCGCGGTGCAGACGATGATCGAGCAGGGCCTCAAGGACCGGAAGGCGGTGTTCTGGTGAGCGAGGCGCAGCCGAAGATCGTCGTCACCGGTATCTCGGGCAACCTCGGGCGGGTGGTGGCCAAGCTGCTCCACCGCGAGGCCCACGTGATCGGCATCGATCGCCGGCCCTTCGTGGGGCGCCCCAAGGACGTCGAGCATTTCCAGGTCGACCTGCGCAAGAAGAAGACCGACGAGGTCTTCCGCAAGCACCGCCCCGACGCGGTGATCCACATGGGCATCATGCATGACCCGCGCATGAGCGCGGAGGACCACCACTCCTTCAACGTGCTGGGCACCATGAAGGTGCTGGAGTGCGCAGCGAAGTACGGGGTGAAGAAGGTGGTGATGCTCTCGAGCGCCAACGTCTACGGCCCGGCGCCTGAGAACTCGAACTTCCTCACCGAAGACTCGCCGCTCATGGCGGCCAGCCGCTTTCCCACCGTGCGCGACCTGATCGAGGTCGACATGCTCGCCCACGGCTTCTTCTGGCGGCACCCGGAGATCGAGACGGTGGTGCTGCGCCCGGTGCACATCGTCGGGCCGAACATCAAGAACGCGCCGTCGAACTACCTGCGGCTCGCGCGGCCGTGGGTGATGGCCGGCTTCGACCCGATGGTGCAGCTCATTCACACCGAGGACGTGGGGCGCGCGATGATCGAGGCGCTCCGCCCGGGGCGAAAGGGCGTCTACAACGTCACCGGCCCAGGCGAAGTGCCCCTCTCGTCCGTCTTCAAGGAGCTCGGCCACCGGCCGCTGCCGCTCCCGCACGTGCTGGCCCGCCCGCTGCTGCGCACCCTCTTCAAGTACCGCCTCGCCAGCTACCCGCCCGAGGAGCTCGACCACATCCAGTTCCTCTGTATGGTCGACGCCTCGCGGTGGACGAGCGAGACCGGTTGGAAGCCGCGGTACTCGATGCGCGAGACGATCCGCTCCGTGCTGGGGGAGTGAAACCTGACGTCGATGTCATGATCAGGAGCGGGGTTGCTCCTGTATTCGTTGGCAGTCGAGGTCACAACCATAAGGAATCACGTCTTTTGGCTGCCATCCAGGACATGGCACCGGGGTTGCTTTGTCAGGGCTTCGGTAAGGAGATTCCATTGGGGAATCTCCGACGCCCGTCGCCTCGGCCGGCCCCGAGACGACGGGCGGTTTTTTTTTTGCGGGCTTCAGGGCCCTGACGGCTTCGCGGTCCCGGCGTCGGGCTTCGCGGCAGGCTCGGGCGCGGGCTTGAGTTCCTCGAAGGGGCCGTCGTCCTGGCTCTCGAGCAACCACGCCCCACCGCGCCACACGAAGACGCTGGTCACGGTCGCGGTCTGTTCGCTGTTCGACGGGAGCCGGTACCAGGAGATCTTCGTCACCGCCGAGGCGACGAGGAGGTTGAGGCCGACCTTGGCGTCCTCCAACTCGAAGTTGGTGATGAAGAGGTCCTTGTCGTCTTTGAGCCTGTCGCGCGCCTTGAGGAAGGCGCCGCGGCGCTCCTCGACCATCAGGTCGGCGGCGCCGCGAAAGTCCTTCCAGCGCGCGCGTTGGTGAAAGGCTTCCACCGCCGGCTTGAGATCTTCGATCTCGCCCTTGGGGACGGTCACACAGCCGGCCGAAACGACGAGGATCATCAGCGTGACGACGCGTGTCATGGCGCGGGACGGTAGCACCCGCGTTGGGTATGGTCCCGCCCGCAATGTCCAAGCCGATGCTGGAGAAATACGAGCAGATGCTCGCGCAGGATCCGACGAGCACGGTGTTCGTCGAGCTCGCGCGCGCCTACCTCGATCGTGGCGACAACGCGCTGGCGATTCAGACCTGTCAGCAGGGCGTCGGCCACCACCCGAACTCGGTGGTCGGTCGCGTGCTGTGGGGCAAGGCCCTGATCAACACCGGCAAGGCCGCCGACGCGATGAAGCAGTTCGATCTCGCGGTGAACATCGATCGCGAGAACCCGCACGCCTACAAC
Source organism: Myxococcales bacterium (assembly GCA_038248085.1). Classification (GTDB taxonomy): domain Bacteria; phylum Myxococcota; class Myxococcia; order Myxococcales; family Myxococcaceae; genus Archangium_A. The sequence goes on from JBBRUE010000291.1 coordinate 3,291, forward strand.
CTCATCGGCGAAGCGCTGCTCCGCAAGGGGCTCTACCGCTCGGCGTTGCCGATCCTCCGCCGGGCCGCGACGCTCCAGCCCAACGACGGCCGCATCTCGCAGTGGCTCGAGCAGACCAAGCAGGCGCTCGCGGGCGGACCGGCTCCGGTGCTCTACGACAGCACCTCGGTCGACACCCAGGCGCTCGCTCCGCAGATTCCGGCGGTGGCCCCTGTCTCCGCGGCCGCCCCCGTCGCCAGGCCCACGATCGGCGCGACCCCGAGCGGGGGACGTCCTGCCGCGCCGCCGGCACCGTCGGCCGACGAGCCCGACGTCTTCGCGGCCTTCACCCCGGCGAAGGAAGACCCCGACGCGCAGCCCACGGTGCTGATGAGCGCGTACACCCCGCTGGCGCCCCAGCAGCCGCCGCCGCCGCCGGTGCCCACCGGGGAGTTGCCGGTGATCACCGGGGCCCTCGAAGAGCCCCGCAACACGCTCGAACTCCCCATCACCACCGGCGCGGTGGATCCCATGGAGCCGCCCGACCCGTTCGCCTCCGTGCTCTCCAGCGCGCAGGAGCCGGACACGCTCCGCGGCCTGACCAGCACCTTCGACGCGCTGTCGGAGGGCGCGTCGGCCGAGGTGCCCCACCTGGCGCCCGCGCGCGTCCCGCGCCCCTCGAGCCCTTCGACCGAGCCGTCGGTGGTGGTGGCCGGCGAAGTGCTGGCGCCGCCAGAGGCCTACGCGCCGTCGCCCACCGCCAACTCGTTGCTCGACGACGTGGTCTCGGCGCAGTCGGAGCTGCCGACCTCGGAGTTCCAGATGCCGGGCCAGCGCTCCGCGCCCCGACCCGGCCCGGTGCCCGCCTCCTTTTCTGCGCCGCGCCCGAGTTCGGGTGGGCTGCTCGACGAGATCCCCGACGACGCCGAGCACCACGCGCCGCCGTCGGTGCCCAACGTGCAGTTCAACACCCAGGCGACCGAGGCCATCGCCAAGGAGTACGAGCGCGAGCTCCGCGCGAAGCTCGAGGTCACCAAGCAGAAGAAGACGTTCTGGCAGGCGCATGGGCTGAAGATCGCCGCCCTCGCCGGCGCGCTGGTGGTCCTCGGCGGGCTCGGTGGCTCGTTCCTCTACACACGGGTCAAGAACCAGGGGGAGACGCTCGACACCTCGATCGCCAAGGGCCTGAGCGCGGTCAACGCGGACACGAAGGAGCAATACGGCGCCGCCATCCGCTCCCTCGAGCAGTCGCTCAAGATGGACGATGGCAACCCGGAGGCCCTCGCGCTCTTCGGCTACGCCCACGCGATGCTCTTCGCCGAACACGGCGGCGCGCCCGCCGATCGGGACGCGGCGATCCAGGCTTTCAGCAACCCGGCGGTGCGCAACGGCCGCCCCGATCTCGCGCTGGTGGTCGACTTCCTCACCGCCGACGAGGCGTCGCGGGCCGCGGCCCGGCAGCAGCTGCTCGGCTCGGAGCTCGAGAAGGGCGTGGTCCAGGCGCAGGCGGGCCGGCTGCTCCTCGCCGACAAGAAGTACGACGAGGCGATGGCCCGGCTGAAGAAGGCCACCGAGCTCGACCCGCGCAACACCCGCGCGCTGGTCGCGCTGGGCGACTACTACCTCGCCTTCGAAGACTGGGACTCGGCCCTCGAGATGTTGAGCCGTGCCGAGGCGCTCTCGCGGTACCACCCCGCGCGCGTCATCGGTCACGCCGAGGCCCGCCTCGAGCTGGGCCGCGAGCTGCCCGAGGCGCTGTCGGATCTCGACGGCCTGTCGAAGTCGGCCGAGGTGCCGACCTCGCTCCAGGGGCGCCACGCGCTGATGCTCGGCCGGGCGCAGTCGGCCAACGGCAAACACGACGACGCGCTCAAGACGCTCACCGAGGGGCAGCCGCTCTACACCCAGTACGCGCTGGAGTTCGCGATGGCGCTGGGCGCCGCGCAGCGCAACGCCGGGCTGATGGCCCAGGCCCAGAAGTCCTTCGAAGACGCGCTCAAGCTGGCCCCGAAGAGCGAGAGCGCCAGGGAAGGCCTGGGCCGCGTGCTCCTCGCCCGCTCGCGCGAGAAGGAAGTCATCGATCGCATTCGCCCCGAGAAGGACGCCCGCCGGGTGGCGTTGCTGCGGGGCATCGCCTGGTTCCGCCTCGGCGAGCCGAAGAAGGCGCGCGTCGAGCTGCAGTCGACCCAGGTCAACGGCAAGTACCCCGCGGAAGCCGCCGTCTACCTCGCGCTGGTCGACGCGGCGGACGAAGGCCAGTCGGACAAGGCGGTCGAGGCGCTCGAGAAGCTCGCCGGCACGCTGCGCAAGAACAAGTCGACTGTGCAGGTCGCGCTCGCACGGCTCTACATGCAGAAGGGCGCGCTCGACAAAGCCCGCACCCAGCTCGAAGAGGCCGCCAAGGACCCCCAAGACTACGAGGGCAACGCGCTGCTGGGCGAGCTGTTGCTCAAGGCCGGGGTGCCTCCCGAGGTGGCGATGGAGCCGCTGACCCGCGCCGTCGAGCGCAACGGCAGCCACGCCCCCTCGCGGCACCTGTTGACGCGCACGCTGCTCTCGCTGGGCAAAGTGACCGACGCCCTCAAGCAGATCGACGCGTGGACCGTCGACAACCCGGCGCTCGAGCTGGCGTGGCGCGACGCGGCGGTGGTGTACCTCCAGGCGGGCAAGCTGAAGGAAGCCGAGGCTGCGGCCGCGAAGATCTCCCAGAACGCCGAGGACCTCGAGGTCTGGCGGACCCGGGCGCTCATTCTCTTCGCGCGCGGCGACGGCCGGAACGCGATGGCCGCGCTCGAGAAGGCCAACAAGCTCAACCCCAAGGACGCCGACACCTTCTGTGAGATCGGCAACGCCTTCGTGCGCCAGGGCAACAACGACACGGCGATCGCCGCGTACCAGGCCGCGCTGCGCGAAGACCCCAAGTCGGTGTGTGGCCAGGCGGGCCCGTTTCACGCCCGGCCGTACGCCAAGGGCAAGCCCTCGCCGCACGACGTGCTCACCCAGCTCATCAACCGCTCGCAGAACGCATGGGAGAAGGGCTTCCTGCAGGCGACGCTGGCGCGGTGCGCGCTCGCGGGAAACGACCTGAAGGGCGCGCGCGAGGCCGTCGACGAGGCCCTGGTGACGGCGCCCTTCCACCCCGCGGCGTGGTTCGCGGCGGGCGAGGTGGCGAAGCGCGAGAAGGACGACGCCAGGGCCACCGAGGCCTGGGGCAAGGCCGCTGAGCTCGACGGCTCATGGAGCCAGGCCCGCCTCGCCTACGCCGATGCGCTGGCGAAGGCCGGGGGCGACTCGTTACCCAGGGCCCTGACCCAGTACGAGGCGGTGCTGTTGATCGACCAGAACGAGAACGATCTCGCCCGGGTGAAGAAGACCGTGACCGCGCTCAAGAAACAGCTGTCTCCCTGATGTCGAACGCACCGGTTCCCGTCTTCCGCATCAGCCTCACCAACGCCTCGCTGTTGTCGGGTTTCTACCTGCTCGTCGCCGCGCTGGTGGAGCTGGTGCGCCGCGTGTGGAACCCCCGGTGGATCGAGCGCGCCTCGCTGTCACTCGAGGCCTTCCCCGCGCGCACGCTGGAGCTGGTCGGGCTGTTCGAGCCGGTCCGCCGGGCGTGGGTCGAGGGCCGGCTCACGCAGCTCGAGGTGCGCTTCATCTACGGCTTCACCACGGTGGCGGTGATCTTCACGCTCGGCACCCTGGTGGGGGCCGTGATGTGGGTCATCGCGAAGCTGGCGAGCCGAGGCTCGACTTCGACGGGCTGACCCCGGGGGTCGAGCGCAGGGCGAGCCACGCCCCGGCGAGCAGCACCGCCACCGAGACCAGCGTCCACAGCGCCGCCCAGACGATCGCCGGCACGATGGTGATGTTCGCCAGCAGCTGCGCATCGCTGTGCGAGCGCACCGCGCTGTTCCAGAGGTCGTCCTTCAGATCCATCACGGCGTACAGCGCGGTGAAGCTGGCGATGAAGAGGTTGAGGCCGCCCACCACGACGTCGGGCAGCCACTTCGCGCCGACCCCGAAGAGCGCCGCCATGCCCAGCGCGAAGAGCAGGGTGAAGCCGTCGCGCGCGTAGAACAGGGCCATCACCGCGAGCCACAGGCAGGCGGCCGCGAGCATCAGCCGGCGGGCGTTGAACCGAAACGAGAGCACCAGCAGCAGCACCGAGATGATCGCGCTGCCGACGTAGCCGGCCGAGAACACGGTGACCCGCGCGAAGAACCCGTCGGGGATGCGCGAGAGGCACTCGCCGCCTTCGTCGAGGCTCAGCGAGACGCGGTCGACCGAACCGCCGACCACCAGCGCAGCGAGCGCGTGGCCCGTCTCGTGGCCCATCACCGCCAGCAGCTTGAAGGGGAGCAGCACCGGCGAGTCCCAGAAGAACGCGCCGGCCACCACGATGCCGATCAGCAACGCCGCGCGGCCGGGGTGGAGCTCGGATCGGTTCATCAGGACTTCAACGCCCGGCCGGCCCGGTTTGTTTCAGAGCCCGGGGACGCCGGTGCTGCCGCAGAAGATGTCGCGGTCGAGCGCCTTGCCGAAGTTCGGCAGCCGGGTGGGCAGGGTGCGCAGCGCGGGGTAGTCGCGCATCAGCTCGTTGAGCGCCTTCTGCTCGAGGATCGAGACGGTGGCGAACTCCGGGGCGACGATGCGCATCTTCGAGGGCTGCCCGGAGATGGCGCAGGTGACCGCGAGGAACTGGCCCTGCGTCACTTCGAACTCGCGCGCGAACTGCCCGAGGCGGCTGCGGTCTTCGAGGATCAGCCGGCCGTGGGTGACGACGGCGATGAGGTTGGTGACCTCGCCGGGGTTC
>JBBRUE010000292.1:0-8073 GCA_038248085.1 Myxococcales bacterium
AGCCAAGGCCGACCTGGAAGGTGCCGGTAGACTTCTCCTTCACCTCGACCTGCACCACCACGTGCTCGCCGTCGCTGCCAGGCTTGTGGGTGACCTCAACGGTCTCGAAGAACCCGAGCGCCGTGGCCTTCTCCTTCGAGCGGCGCATGCCCGTGCCGTTGAAGAGCTCGCCTTCGTACACGCGCAGCTGTCGGCGGATGACCTTGTCGCGCGTCTTGGTGTTGCCGACGATGTCGATGCGCTCGATGTAGACCTTGGGCCCCTTCTGGACGTCGAAGGTCAGGTCGATGGTCTTCGCTTCGGCGTTCACCGCGGTGACGGGCGTGATGTTCGCGTAGGCGTGACCGGAGTCGTAATAGACGTCGGTGATGGCCTGGATGTCGCGGGCGAGGAGCGAGCGGTTGAAGGTCGCGTCCTCCTTCGAGGTCATCAGCCGGCGCAGCACGTCTTTGCCGACGAGCAGGTCGCCCGAGAAGTCGAGCTTGCCGACCTTGTAGCTCTCACCCTCGTCGACCCGCAGAGTGATGGTGATGTACCGCTTGTCGGGCGACAGGGTGACGATGGGCTTGTCGACGCGGATGTTGATGAACCCGCGATCGAAGTAGGCCATCTGGATGACCTGCAGGTCGCGCTGGAACATCTCCTCGCGGTAGGTGCCCTGGCTGGTGAGGAACGAGAGGTACCCGCCCTCCTGCGTCGCCATCGCGGCCTTGATCTCGTCGACGTTCACCTTGCTGGCGCCGAGGAAGATGATTTCCTTCACCATCACCTTGGCGTGCTCGTTCATCACGAACACGAGATCGACTTCGTTGCCCTCGTCGCCGATGGGCTTGAGCGTGTGGCTGACCTCCGCGAGGAAGAAGCCCTTCTCGACGTACTTCTCCTGGATCTTCTTCTCGTTCCGCTTGATGGCGGCGACGTCGAGGATGGTGAAGGCCTTGATGTCGATGACGTCCTTGAAGTCGTCCTTCGAGAGCTCGTCGTTGCCCGAGAGCTGCACCGAGCGGACGGCGGGCTTCTCGCTGACGCGCACGACGTAGGCGATGCCCAGCGGCGTGCGCTGCACGAGGAGCTGCACGTCGTTGAAGTACTTGAGCGCCCACAGCGCGCGGAGATCGTCGGCGGTGCGGGCGGAATCGAACAGGTCACCCACGCGCTGCTTGAGGGCGCGCGCGATCGCGGCGGCCTCGACGCGGCGGTTTCCCTCGACGCGGACCTCGGTGATGCGGTCCGACTCTTCGCGCGCCGGCGTGTCGATGAGCACCTGCGCGCGCGCGGGGGCCGGGGTCACCGAGGCGACCACCAGGAGAAACCCGACAATGACGGAGAGGCGCGAAATCACGGGGAAAGGGCGGCGGACCTTATGAACAAAACCCGGCTCAGTTACGAGGGAAAACGCCGCTGATTTCACGCCGCTACGACGGAATCAGCTTCCACGACGAGTCCGTCCTTCAACCGGAGCCGCCGGGGCATCGACTTCGCGAGGGTCTCGTTGTGCGTCACCACCACCGCCGTCACGCCCAGATCGCGGTTCACTTCCCGCAAAAGCGCGTGGATACCTTCGCCGGTGGACGGGTCGAGATTGCCCGTGGGCTCGTCGGCGAGGAGCAGGTCGGGCTTGAGCATCAGCGCCCGGGCGAGCGCGACACGCTGTGACTCACCACCGGACAACTCGCCGGGGCGGTGCTCGGCCCGCTCGGACAGCCCGACCCGCTCGAGGAGCTCGCGCGCCCGCGTGAACGCCGAACGCCGATCCTGACGGAGGATGAGCGCGGGCATCGCCACGTTCTCTTCGGCGGTGAACTCGGGCAGCAGGTAATGCGACTGGAAGACGAAGCCGATCGACTTGTTGCGGAACTCGGCGACCTCCGCGTCATTCATGTCGAACACCGACTGGCCGCGGAACAGCATCCGCCCCGTCGCCGGGATGTCGAGCGTCCCCACCACGTGGAGGAAGGTGCTCTTGCCGGAGCCGGAAGCGCCGATCAGCGAGACGAGCTCGCCCTGCTGAATGGTCACCGTCACGCCGCGCAGCACGTCGATGCGCTTGCCGTTGAGGAAATAGGACTTCGAGACGTCGAGGACCTCGAGGAAAGGAACACTCATGGTCACTCCGACTTGAGGCCGTCGACGGGTTCGACCTGCGACGCCTTGAGCGCCGGGTAGATGCTGGCGAGGAAGGTCACGAGGATCGCGATCACCACCGACAGCGCGGTCTGGAACGGCTCGATGCGCACCGGCAGCGAGGGGATGTAATAGACCTGAGGGTCGAGCTTGATGCCCACCCGCTCGATGAACAGGCACCACGCGAGCCCGGAGATCAACCCCAGCAGACTGCCCGCGACGCCGATCTGCAGGCCCTCGCTGAGGAAGATCTTCACGATGCCACCGTCGGGGACGCCGAGCGCCTTGAGCACCGCGATCTCCTTGCGCTTCTCGAGCACCAGCATGATCACCGTGGCGACGATCAGCCCCGCGGCGACGATCACGATGATCGACAAGATGATGCCCATCACCAGCTTCTCGAGGCGCAGCGCCGCGAAGAGGTTGCGGTTCATCTCGCCCCAGTCCTTGGTGCGGTACGGGTAGCCCTGGAGCGTGTCGTAGACCGCCTTCATCGTGCCGCGCGCGTTGTCGATATCGGTCACCTTCACCTCGATGCCGGTGGCGCCCTTGATGTTGAAGAAGGTCTGCGCCTCGCGGAGGTGGATGTAGACGAACTTCGAGTCGTACTCGTACATGCCCGAGTAGAAGATGCCTGCCACCCGGAAGGGACGGCTCTTGGGCATCGGCCCCTGCGGGCCCAGTTCCCCGCCGACCGGGGAGACGACGTTCACCCGATCGCCGACCACGACCTTCAACGACGCGGCGAGCTCGCGGCCGATGAGGATCCCGGGCAACAGGATCTCGGCCTCCTTCTCGGGCGCCGGCATCTCGAGGAGCGGGTCGCGCTCGATGTCGCGCTCCGGCTTCTCACGCCTGGGCAGCGCGTCCGGCGTCGCCGGCTTGTCGTCGAAGGCCGGCTCGTCGAGCCCCGCGAGGTGCCGCCGGGTGATCTGCTTCGGGTCGGTGAGCCACTCCAGCTTCCCCCCGGGCAGGAGGTACTCGGGGAGATCGGTGACCCGGCCGACCGTCTTCGGGTCGATGCCCTTGATCATCGAGCCGGAGATGTTGCCTTCCGACGAGATCATCACCTCGTTGAGGATGAAGGGGGTGGCCCCGGCGATGCCGCGCACGCCCTCGACCTTGGCGAGCACGTCTTCGTACTCCGGCATCTCGGGCGCGTACTTCATGACCACGCCGTGCGAGTTGGTGCCAAGGATCTTCTTCTGCAGGTCGGCCTCAAACCCGCTCATCACCGAGAGGACGATGATCAGCGCCATCACGCCCACGCCGACCCCGCCCACCGACAGCGCGGTCATCATCGCGGTGGGCGTCTGCGCGTCGAGCTTGAGCTGGTTGAGCGCCGCGGCGGCGTCGAGCGGGTCCTTGAGGCCGAGCTTCTTGACTCGGGTGCGTTCGACCACCGCCTCCGCGGCCTGGATGATCGCCCAGAGGATCAGCGGGGGCACGATGCCGAAGATCAACACGCCGAACACGCCCAGCAGCAGCTTCGGGCGGAACACCGACACGTGGCGCGAGGCGATGAACAGCTCGTACGAGGCGCGGAGATCGAGCCGGCCCGACGAGGTCGACACGAAGCCGAAGTTCACCCCGAGGAAGAACCCGAGGCCCAGCGAGGCGGTCACCAGCCAATACCCGAGCTCGGGCCGGTTCTCGCCGAGCAGCGACGAGAGGTAGATGATTTCCCTCAGGTTGCTGCCGTAGTCGATCATCAGCGACGGGATGGAGTGCATCACCGTGAGGAAGATCGGCACCGGCAGCCCGAAGTACAGCAGCGCCAGGGTGGCCTCCGGCGTCGACAGCCGCTTGGAGTTCGCCGCGCCGATGAAGCCGCCGGCGAACGCGATGCCCATCGCCACGATGAAGCTCACCAGGAACGAGACGACCGGCGAGAGGCCGTCGATCACCACGCCGCCCTGGACCGTGCCCTTGCCGACGATCAGCAGGTACAGGCGGATGAACGCCAGCTCGGAGATCAGGAACCCGAAGCCGTAGGCGAGCAGCGTGCCCCAGTGAAAATCGACGTAGTTCGCCAGCCGCGGGTGGAGGCCGTTGGGCGGGTACTGCGGCGGGGCGGGCGTGAAGCGGTAGACGCCGAGCGTCACCTTCGAGACCAGCCACGCCGCCGAGTTGCGCAGCGAGCGGAAGACCGCCCGGAAGCTCACCGGCTCGGCCTGTTCGTTGCGAAGCGTGACCGCGAGGATCACCCAGCCCAGAACCCACCCCACCAGCCCGATCGCAAAGTGCACCTGGCCCAGCGGGAGCGCCTCGGGTGAACCGTAGGACTTCAGGTTCGCCACGAGCTGCGCGTGACGGAGCGTCCACCCGAGCGCGCCTGGCAGCTCGATGAAGGTCCCCCACCCCACCAGCGCCGAGGCGAGATCGCCGGCCGCCAGCGAGAGCAGCTCAGAGCGCTCGAGACCGACCAGCAGCTCGACGAGGCCGAGCAACAGGAAGACGGTCGCGAGGGCGAGGTTTCGGGTTCGAGTCACTGCTGGGGCTTGAGCAGCGGGAAGAGGATGACGTCCTTGATCGACTGCGCGTCGGTCAACAACATGGCCAGGCGATCAATTCCAATGCCCTCGCCCGCGGTCGGCGGCAGCCCGTGTTCCAGCGCGCGGATGTAGTCCTGGTCGAAGTCCATCGTCTCCTGCTGGCCGCGGTCCTTCGCGTCGAGCTGCGACTGGAACCGCTGCGCCTGATCGACGGGGTCGTTGAGCTCGCTGAAGGCGTTGGCGATCTCGCGGCCCACGCAGAACAGCTCGAAGCGGTCGGTGATCGCCGGGTTGGAGTCGTTGCGGCGCGCCAGCGGGCTGGTCTCGACGGGGAACTGGGTGATGAAGGTGGGCTGCACCAGCTCGCCTTCCACGTGCTGCTCGAAGAGCGTGCCGATCAGCTCGCCGCCGTTCATCGTGGCGATGGCGGCCTTGTCCTTGTCGCTGAGGCCCTTCGCGCGCTGCGCCACGGCGCGGAGCTTGTCGAGATCCCCGAAGTCCTTCTCGGTGAGGTCCTTGACGCGCTGGCGGATCGACTCGGTCATCGAGATGCGCGGCCAGCCCTTCTTGAAGTCGATGGTGTGCTCGCCGTACTTCACGACCGACGCGCCGGTCACCACGACCGCGGCCTCGGAGATCATCTCCTCGGTGAGGTCCATCAGGTCTTCGTACGTGGCGTACGCCTGGTAGAACTCGAGCATCGTGAACTCCGGGTTGTGGCGCGTGCTCAGGCCCTCGTTCCGGAAGTTGCGGTTGATCTCGTAGACGCGGTCGAAGCCGCCGACGACCAGGCGCTTCAGGTACAGCTCCGGCGCGATTCGCATGAACAGTTCCATGTCGAGCGCGTTGTGGTGCGTCTTGAAGGGCTTCGCCGTCGCGCCCGAGATCAGCGGGTGCATCATCGGCGTCTCGACCTCGAGGAAGTCGCGGCCGTCGAGGAAGTGTCGGAGGAACTGCACGAGCTTCGTGCGCTTCTTGAACGTCTCGCGCACCGACTGGTTCGAGATGAGGTCGACGTAACGGCGGCGGTAACGCTCTTCGACGTCGGCCAGCGCCTGCTTGTCGGCCCAGGCCTTCGCCTCGGCGTCGTCGCCCTTGGTGAACTTGCCAGGCAGCGGACGCAGGGCCTTGCCCAGGAAGCGCAGCGCGGTGACCTTGAGGGTCAGCTCGCCGGTCTTCGACTTGAAGAGCGTGCCGGTCACGCCGACGAAATCGGCGACGTCGAGCAGCTGGTAGATGCGAAAGGCGGCCTCACCGAGCACGTCGATCTTCACGTGGGTCTGGAGCGCTCCGGACCGGTCCTGGATGACGACGAAGGCGGCCTTCTTGAAGTCGCGAATGCCGACGACGCGTCCAGCGAGGGTGAAGGGCCCGGGAGGGGCAGCCTCGAGGGTGGCCGCGTCGACGTCCTTGAACTTCGCGATCAGGTCGGCGGCCAGCGAGTCGGGTTTGAAGCCGTTTCCGTACGGGTTGACCCCGAGCTCGGCCAGCTGCTTCGCCTTGCTCTGCCGCTCGTTGTACAGCTTCTGTTCTGCGCTGACTTCCTCGGACATGCGCAGGCACTCACCACGCCATGCGGCGGTCAGGCAAGGGAAAGGTTTCCCTCGGTGACTCCTGCAGTCAGGGCGACGCGAGCAACATGAACATCGCCACCAGGGCCGCGATCAACATCGGCACGACGACCTCGACCGGGAAGTGGGCGTTCTGGATCTCGCGGGTGCGCTGCTGGAAACGGCGGCGACGCGTGCGGCGGAGAATCAGCGACGAGAGCGCTTCAGGCGCCTTCTCTTTGGGAACGTCCTTCAGCAACGCGATGGCACGCTGGTACTTGGCGAAGCGCGCCTTGAGCTCGGGGTTCTCGGCGAGTTCAGCATCGAACTCGCTCGACTCCTTCACCGGGAGCGCGTCATCGACCGCGCCCACGAAGAGGCGCTCGACATCATTCTTTGAAAGTTCGCGACGCACGACGTCAGTCTCCTCGATCTACGAAGCTCTGTTCAAGCTTCGCCAAGATGCCTGCCAGCTTTTCGCGCGCGCGATGCAGCCGGCTCTTCACCGTGCCCTCAGGCAATTCGGTGATGTCCATGATCTCTTCGTAACTGAGGCCCTCGACGTCGCGCAGCACGACCAGCGCGCGTTGGTCTTCGTCGAGCTCCTGGATGGCGCGGTGGACGAGCTCGCGCTCCTTGCGGGCGGCCATCGCTTCGTCCGGCTGCGTCGAGCCGCCCATCGCCTCGGTGATCGACAGCTCGTTGCTTTCGCCGAACTCGTCGCTGCGCCCGCGCCCGCGCCGCTTGAGGTACTTGAGCCGGTTGAGGCAGTGGTTGCGCGCGATGCGGTAGATCCACGTCGTCAGCTTCGCGTCGGCCCTGAACTTGTCGAGGTGCTTGTGGACACTGATGAAGATCTCCTGCGTGAGGTCGAACGCCTCTTCGCGGTCGGCCAGCATGCGCACACAGAAGTCGTACACGCGGTCTTGATGCGTCCGCACGAGCGTCTCGAAGGCCGAGGGGTCGCGCCGGCGGAGGCGAGCGATCAACAGGTGCTCGGGAAGATCACCCGCCGGAACCCGGGATTGTTCGACCAGGACCTGCGCGGGGAGCTCCATCACGTCGCTCGACACGTCGTCTTCCTCCCCATCGTCGTCGCTCATTGAGGCTGCTCCGACGAAGGGTCAGACACCACGGGCGCAGGGAGGTTCCGGCCGCCACAACACCCGTCATCCCGGGCGGTTGCGAGCGAGGCTACTTGAGAACGTAGGCGCCCGTCTTCGGAGATACCCGGAAACGCGGGGGGCGCTTCGTCGCCTCGAACGAGGTGTAGGCAGGCTGGAGTTCGCGCCAGAAGGCCTCGTTCGCTTCCCCCTTGAGGGCGCCGAGGGCGTCGTCGGTGAGCCGCGTGGGGAAGATGTCGAAGCGGATGGGCCGGCGCTTCGCATCGAAGCTCACGAGATAGACCTCTTCGATCGGCTCGTCCTGGATGGCGATGCACCCGATGCTGGCGCAGTTGCCGTGGAGGTAGATGAGGCCCCCCGGACGCTTCGCGTCGCTGCGGAGACGATCGCTGGGGTTGGGGTACGAGACCTTCATCGACAGGTGGTAGTCGGAGTACGGGTTGAACTCCGGGACCTCGTAGAGGCCCTCCGGCACCTGGAGATCGCCTTCTTTGCGCTTGGGCCCGAGCTCGCCCGATGCCGCGCAGAACGCGTAGGTCTTGATCAACGCCATCGGCGCACCGTGATTGCCGGCCCACAGCTCGAGCTGGCGCTCCTTCTTGAACGCGCGGAGGTAGACCTCGTCGACGGGGTAGGTGAGACCGGCCTTCTCGACCAGCGCCTTCACGTCCGCCGTGCGGCGCGAGCGCACGTCCTTCACCTTGTCGGCGAGGGCGACGCTGGAAATCAGCACCACGAGGAGCAGTGCGCGCATGTCACCGACCGTAACGCGCCCGGGGG
>JBBRUE010000293.1:0-8065 GCA_038248085.1 Myxococcales bacterium
GGGGCACCACCGGCATGACCGACCGGGTGCGGCTCGGCGGCGGCGGCGACATCAAGACCAGCGCGCGCGTGGTGATGCGGGTGCAGCTCGAGCCGCGGCCCACCGGCGACCGTCTCGAGAAGTACTGGGTGGGTCGGCACTTCGACGCGTTCGACGGCAAGGAGTGGCGCGGAACCGGGACGCCGGGGGCGCCCGTGCCACGGGTGATCCTCGGCGACCCCAGCACCGCGGTCGTGCAGCGCATCGAATTGCTGCCCGCGTACGGCAGCCGGACCCTCGTGGGCATCGAACACCCCGTGTATTTCGGGCCGGCCAGCGCGCTGGGCACCGGGGGCGCGATTCCCGCGATGCTGGTCAAGGTCGGCTCCGAGGAAGTGCGCTTCGCGGAAGACGCCAACGCGTACACGTACACCGCGCAGAGCCGCTCCGACTACCCGATGCTCGAAGACGACACTCAGGTGCTCGAGCAGCTCAAGCGGCTGCCGGCGCAGGTCGACCCGCGCGTCAGCGAGCTGTCCGCGCGCCTCGCGGGCACCGAGACCGACCCCGAGAAGGTGGCCCAGCGGCTCGAGCGGTGGCTGCGCAGCAACCTCGGGTACACGCTCGAGCTGCCGGGCGAAGTCGAAGACCCGCTCGCCGACTTCCTCTTCGTGCGCAAGGAAGGCCACTGCGAACACTTCGCGACCGCCCTGGCCGTGATGCTGCGGACCCGCGGTGTGCCGGCCCGGGTGGTGGGTGGCTTCTTCGGGGGCGAGCGCATCGGGACGCGCTACGTGGTGCGCGCCGGCGACGCCCACGCCTGGGTCGAGGCTTATTCGCCCATTCGCGGGTGGCTGACCTTCGACGCGACCCCCGATGACGGGCGCGGGGGCCGGCCCCAGGCGATCGTGGCGCGCATCGTCGATGCCTACGAGCGGCTGGCGGAGCTCTGGCGCGCGCGCGTGGTCGACTACTCGATCACCGATCAGTGGAACTTCGTGCGCGAGTTGGTTCGTCCTCCGGCGGGCTCGGGTTCGCAGGACGAGCGCGAGGCGCCGGACACCGAGCCAACCACCCGGACCCCGACCCGGGCGATCCTCGGGGCGATCGCGGCGGCGGCCCTGGCCTGGTGGCTGTGGGATCGGCTGACCCGCGGGGCGAACGCCCGGCACCCGGCGGCGGACTTCCTGGCGCGGCTCGAGCGGAAGCTGGCGGCGGCGCAGATCAAGCTGGCACCGGGCGAAGACATCGAGCAGCTCCCCGCGCGGCTGCGGCGCGAGCACCACCGGCTGGCCGAACCGGTGCAGCGGGCCAGCCGTCGCTACCTCGAGGCGCGCTTCGGCGGCCGGCCGCTGACACGGGACGAGCAGCGGGCGTTGCTGAAGCCACTTTCAAGTCCACGAAGCAGCTAGTCTCCGCGCCGTGCTGCTGCGCGTGATCGAGATGGTGCTGCCAGTGCGGAGGGGTGAACGGCAGCTCACGTTCACCCTGTTCCTCCACAGCCTCTTCGCCGTCGGTGCCTTCCTCGCGGGTCGCACGGTGCGCGACGCGCTCTTCCTCGCCCATGGCGATCGCGCCCAGCTGGCGTGGATGTACGTGCTCTCGGCGATCTTCGTCACCGCGAGCGGCCTCCTCTACGCGCGGATCGCCAACCGGGTACGCCGCGACTTGATGGCGCTTTTTTCGGCGGCGCTCTTCGCGGGGCTGTTCGTGCTGCTGTGGGTCCTCGAGCGGGTCCACACGCCGGGCATCTACAGCATCATCTACGTGCTGGTCGAAGTGATGGGGGCGATGATCCTCGTCCAGTTCTGGACGCTGGCCAACGAGCTGTTCAACGCCCGCGAGGCGAAGCGCCTCTACGGCCTGATCGGGGCCGGCGGCACCTTCGCCAACATCATCGTCGGTCTCCTCGCCGCCCGCGTGGCGACGGCCTTCGGCACCAACGCGCTGCTGCTGATGTGCACCGTGCTGCTCACCGTCACCGGCGCTGCGAGCTTCGCCGGGGGCCGGCTCGGGCGGCAGCGGTTGTTCGCGCGCGCGGCCTCGGGCAAGCCGAGCCCGGCCAAGCGTAGTGGCGGTGCCAGCCGCGTGCTCAACGACTCCCACCTCCGCACGGTGGCGGTGCTCTCGGCGGTCACCTTCTTCACCACCACGCTCATCGACTTCCAGTTCAAGGTGGTCGCCGCCGACAAGATGAAGGGCGACGAGCTGGCGGCCTACTTCGGCTACTTCAGCGCGGTGGTCGGCGCGCTGGCGCTCGGGCTCCAGCTCTTCGGCACCAGCCGGTTGCTCAACCGGGCGGGCGTGATCGGGTCGCTTGCGGTGTTGCCGGTGTCGCTGGCGTTCGGTGACGCGGCGCTCCTCATCTTCCCCACCCTGTGGGCCGCCTCGATGGCCAAGGGGGCTGACACGCTGTTCCGCTACTCGGTCAACGACGCCACCACCCAGATCCTCTACCTGCCGGTGCCGGCGCAGGTGCGGGTCTCGGCGAAGGCCTTCATCGACGGGGTGGTCAAACCGGTGGCGATCGGACTGGCCGGCCTGTCACTGGCCGGCTACCGGCTGTGGATGAAGGGCGACCCGTACCGCCTCGCCTGGTTCTCGCTGATCCTCGCGATCACCTGGGTGGGCGTGGTGATGAGCATGCGCTCGAAGTACCTCAAGTCGCTCCAGGACAACCTGAAGCAGCGGCGGCTGGACCTCGAGTCGGCGCGCCACCAGGTGATCGACGGCAACACCAACAACGTGTTCGAGCGGGCGTTGGCCAGCGACGAGGACCAGGAGGTGCTCAACGCGCTCGCCCTGCTCCCCCACCTCGAGAAGCTCGAGCTCGACCAGCGCGTCGAGACGCTGCTCGAACACCCCTCGTCGCAGGTGCGGGTCAAGGCGCTGGAGTACTACGCGCACCGCCAGACGATGCGCTTCGCCAACTCGGTGTTCCGCCGCTTCGAAGACGGCGACCCAGCCGTCCGGGCGGCCGCCATCGACGCCTTCTGCGCGATGGGGCGGGACAAGGCGGTGCGCTCGGTACGCCCCTTCCTCGCCGACCCCGACCCCCGCATTCGCAGCGCGGCGGTGACGGGCATGATCCGTTTCGGCGGGCTCGACGGCGTGCTGGTCGCCGCGGAGGCGCTCAAGGCGCTGATCGACAACGGCGACGCGGTGATGCGCCAGCACGCGGCGAAGGTGCTCGGTGCGATCGGCGTGCGCAACTTCTACCAGCCGGTGCTGCAGTTGATGAACGACTCCGACCTGCGTGTGCGGCGCGAGGCGGTGATCGCCGCGGGGGTGCTCAAGAGCCCGGAGTTCGTGATTCCGCTGATCTACCGGACGCAGGCGCGCGAGACGCTCCGCGAGGCGACCCAGTCGCTCACCGCCTACGGCTCGACCATCTTGAGCACCCTGGCCAAGGTGCTCAGCAACCACCTCGAAGACGCCAACATCCGCCGGGCGATCGCCCGGGTGCTGGGCAAGCTGGGCACCAGCGAGGCGGTGGAAGTGATCGCCCGCCACCTCGAAGAAGCCGACGAGGAGCTGCGCGGGGTGATGTACCGGTCGCTGGCGCGCGCAGTGAAGGGCAAGCGGCTGCTCCTCAAGGACGTGAGCCCGGTGAAGCGCGCCCTCGACCGCGAGCTGGAGCGGGCGTGGCGGGCCTTGCACCAACTGGAATTGCTCAAGCTCGACGCCCTGCCCGGCCCCAACACGCCGCGCGACGGTGAGCTGGCGGCGCGCTCGCTGCTGGCGTCGGCGCTGATCGAGAAGGTCAAGCAGGTCGAGAGCCGCGTCTTCCTGCTGTTGGCGGTGCTCTACCCCGACGCCGACATGGAGCAGATCAGCATCGGCATCCAGGACGCGGCCGCCGCCGACGCCAGCCGACGTCGAGGCAACGCGGTCGAGCTCCTCGACAACCTGCTCGATCGCGACGTGAAGGGCCGCTTCCTCCCGCTGGTCGAAGACATCCCCCGCTCCGAGCGCCTCAAGCAGGTCGCCGAGCGTTACCCGCTGCCCACGGTTTCGGCCGACACCATGCTCCTCGAGCTGACCCGCGACGAGGCGGCCTGGGTGCGCGCCTGCGCGACGTGGTGCCTGTCGGAGTCTGCGCTCGAGCCGGTGGTGCGCGACGACATGCTGGTGCTCTCGGTGGCCGATGCCCACCCCGTGGTGCGCGAGATGGCGCTGGTGGCCCTCGATCGAAAGTCACCCGGCCGGGCGGCGACGCTCCTCGAGGCCCGCCTCAAGGACGACGCGCCCCTGGTGCGTCGCCAGGCCGCGGTGATCACCGCTCGCGCCTCGGCGGCGGCGGCCGCGAGCTGACCCCGCCGCGCTGGACAGTGCCCACCTTTCAAAGAACGATGCGCGCCCCCGATGCTCTCGACGGTTGAAAAGGTCCTCTTTCTCAAGTCGATCGATCTGTTCTCCCAGATCCCCGGGGAAGACCTGGCTGCGATCGCCCTGATCTCGAGCGAAGAACGCCGGGACAACGCCGACGAGATCTTCGCCGAGGGTGAGGCCGGCGACGCGCTGTACATGGTGATCGACGGCAAGGTGCGGGTGCACAAGGCTGACCGGGTGATCGCCGAGCTCGGCGAGCGCGAGTGCTTCGGAGAGATGGGCGTGCTCGACGCGGCGCCGCGGTCGGCGACCGTGACCGCGGTGGAAGACACCAACCTGCTCAAGATCACCCGGGAAGACTTCCAGGAGATCATGACCGAAAAACCAGAGATCGCGCAGGGCATCGTCAAGGTGCTCACCCGCCGACTCCGCGACGCCATCCGTTGATGGGCTAGGCTGCGGGCGCATGCCGAACCGCGCCCCCCTCTCGTCTCCCAGCGCCCCGAACCTCGCCGCCCCGGGCGCCGCCGCTGCCGCCCCAGATCCGATGGCGGACCCCAACATCCGCAAGCAGGTCGAGGCCGGCCGGCAGGTCGCCTTTCACCTCCTCAAGGGGGTGAAGACGATCGCCATGTACCGGCACAACGAGGGGAAATACGGCGAGTACCTGACCAAGGCCCAAGCCTCGCTGGCCGAGTACACCAAGGTCTACGGGTCGCTCAACCTGCGGGTGGAGCTCACCAACTTCACCGTCTTCAAGCAGGACCTGTTCACCGAAGAGAACCCGATCCCCTACAAGTTCTTCAAGGACGGCATCCGCCAGATCATCTTCCGCGACGGGTTCTCGCTCGAAGAGATGACCTCCTTCGTGATGATCGCGCTCTCAGACCCGGACCGCGGAGCCGACGATCTCAACGCGCAGCTGTGGCGCGCCCAGATGCCGAACTTCGAATACATCATGGTCGAAGGGTTCAAGGTCGACGAGATGTCCGAGGAGGAGGTGCAGGTGGAGGTCGACAAGATCGTCGACTACCTCCAGCGGCGCCTGCGCACCAACAGCGAGGACTACATCCGCTTCGCGCGGCTCTCGGAGTCGGACCTCGAGATGAAGATGGACGACGTCGACCAGATGCGCGGCGTGGTCATCACCGGGATCACCGCGACGCCCGACCTCAAGGCCAGGCTCCAGCGCGAGGTGCACGAAGAAGAGAACATGCGCCTCTTCCCCAAGCTCATCAGCGCCGTCTTTCAGGTCGTGGAGAACGGCGTCACCGACGCGGCGCTGCTCGGCGAGATGTTCAGCCAGTTGCTCGACGCGATGCTGCTGCAGGAGGACTTCGCGATCATCAACCAGGTGGTGCTCAAGCTGCGGGCGATGGAACAGCGCGCCGGCGCCGACAGTTCGATCGGCGAACTGCTGCGGGGCTTCATCGCGAAGATGGGCGAGGAGCAGCGGCTCAACCGCATCGGCGAGATCCTCAAGTACGCCAAGCTGAAGAACCCACCCGAGGTGGTGAAGTACCTCGTCAACGTCAACGCCGACGCCATCCCCTCCCTGCTGACGACGCTGGAGGTGATCGAACTGGCGGAGAACCGCACCTTGCTGTGCGACGTGATGGTGGTGTTCGCCAAGCAGAACCCCGACCTCTTCGTCGAGAAGATGCGCCACTCGGAGAAGCCGCAGGTACAGCGCGACATGGTCTACGTGCTCGACCGGGCGAACCACCCCGACAAGCTGAAGTTCTTCAGCAGCGCGCTCAAGACGAAGAACCTGGCCCTCAAGCTCGAGGTGATGGCGATCATCGCGCGCGGCCGCACCGGCGAGGCGCGCAAGCTGATCTCCGCGATGCTCGAAGACGACACCCTGCAGGTGCGGCTGCAGGCGGCCCGCGTGCTCCCGAGTTCGACCGCGAGAAGGCGTACCTCGACCTGCTGCGCATGGTGAAGGACAAGGGCTTCGAGGAGAAGTCGTCGCAGGAAAAGGAAGGCCTGTACGTGGCGCTCGGCTCGACGGGCGTGCCGGGGGCGATCAACTTCTTCGCCCAGGTGCTCCAGCAGAAGAGCGGCCTGTTCAACAAGCAGAAGGTCATCGCCGACAAGACGCTCGCGGTGGTGGGGCTCAGCGGCGCCTGCACCATCCAGACGGCGAAGTTCCTCCAGGAGGTCGCTGACGACAAGACCCAGCCGGCCGAGGTGACCCACGTGGCGAAGATCCACCTCTCGCGCGTGCGCAAACAACTCTTCGGCAGCGCCGACAAGGAGGCCTGAGCCATGGCCGAGATCACCGTCACCAAGGTCGCCGAAGCCGACGAAGCGTCACCCGACGTCTTCGCCCGGGAACACAGCGAGAAGCTCCAGCAGGCCGGCCGCCAGCTCATCTCGGCGCTCTACATGCTGCTGCGCTCGGTGAAGATGTACGACCCGGACAACCACGTCTTCGAGAAGCCGCTCGCGCAGCTCCAGGAGACGATGAACCAGGTCATCCAGAAGGACGGCAAGCTGGAGTTCATGGGCGTGAAGCAGTCGTTCTACTTGAACGGCATGCTGGTGAAGGTCGACATGAGCGCGCTGGAGAACGTGCGCACCCTGCTCGACGAGATGCGCTCGAAGGACGTAGGCGGCATCACCCTCTTTCGTTCGGTGAGCGTGCCGGAGCTCAAGAACTTCGTCTGGATCTTCTCGAAGGAGCAGAGCGACGCCGCCGACGAAGACGGGGTGGAGGGCAAGAAGCTCGTCTCGATGAAGCTCGCCAAGTGGTCGAAGCTCAAAGACAAGCTCGAGAACGAGAAGGACGAGAGCGAAGCCAAGCTCGACCGCAAGAAGTACGCGCTGACCTGCTACGGCCGCGGCGTCCTCTTCGTGCGCAAGTACTTCGAGTCGCTGCGCGCAGAGAAGCCGATCAACACCTCGAAGGTGCTGCGCGTGATCCAGGACCTGGTCGACATCTCGATCGACCACCGCACGCACTTTTTGGGCCTCACCACGACCAAGTCCGACGGCGAGTACCTCGCGTACCACTCGATGAACACGGCGCTGATCACCATCGTGTTCGGCACCGAGCTGGGGCTCACCAAGCCGCAGTTGCGCGACCTCGGGTACATCGCCCTCTTTCACGACGCGGGCATGGGCACGGTGCCCGACGAGCTGCTCAACAAGCGCGGCGCGCTGTCGGTCGAAGACCGCAACATCATCAACCGCGCGCCGTTGATCTCGATCCGCAACATCCTCCAGGAGCGGCAGATCAACCGCGCGACCTTGCTGCGGCTGGTGACCACCTTCGAGCACAAGGTCGACTACGGCACTGCGGTGCGGGACGGGCAGGGCAACATCCAGATGATCATCCCCAAGGCGAACCTGGGGCTGTACGCGAAGATGATCAGCATCGCCGCCACCTACGACGCGCTCGGCTCGAAGCGGCCCTTCCGCGACGCCTACGGCCCGGAGGTCGCGCTGATGCTGATGTGGACCGAGATGCGCAACAAGTTCGACCCCGACCTGCTCAAGGTCTTCATGCGCGTGATGGCCATTCAGCCGATCAAGGTGCTCACCAAGCGCCAGCAGTCAGTCTCGATCGGCATGCTCTGAGGCGAGCTGCTTCTCGGCGGCACGGAAGTCCTTCGGCACCGGGGCGGTGAAGGCCATCGGCTTGCCGGTGCGCGGGTGCGCGAAGGCGAGCTTCCACGCGTGGAGCGCCTGGCGGGCGATCAGCGCGGGGCGCTGCGAGGCGCGGGTTCCGTAGAGTTCGTCGGAGAAC
>JBBRUE010000294.1:0-8049 GCA_038248085.1 Myxococcales bacterium
CGCGGCGAGGTCATCGAGGTTGTCGCAGATGAACTCGCGCTTGCCCTTCAGCGCGTCGGCGTAGGCCGGGCAGCGCTGCCGGTGGTCGCAGTAGCTGCAATTTATATTCAGCCGCGGCGCGAAGTCGGTCGCGGACTCCGTCTCGAGGCCGAGGGTCTCGACGTAGGCGAGCGCGGCGGCGAGCTGCTCCTCGGTGCGCGTCGTCTCGAGGCGCACGCCGTGTCGCAGCATCAGGAAGGTCAGCTTCACCTTCTTCGCCCACGGCCAGAGCCGCTTCACCGCCGCTGCGTAGATGCTCAGCTGCAGCGAGGTGTCGACCTCCTCGCGGGTGAAGAGCTGGCGGTTGGTCTTGTAGTCGATGACCTCGATGGTCTCGTCGTCGACCCAGTCCACGCGGTCGATGAAGCCGAGCACCTCGAAGCCACCGACCGGCAGGTGGAACTCCTTCTCGACGGCCAGCACCGTGCGGTGGTCGACGACGCCCTGCGCTTGAATGAAGTCGCGCAGGATGCGGAGGGCCTCCTGAAAGGGCTCAACGCCGCTGAGCCCTTCTGCGGCCCAGGCGTCGCGGAGCAGCTCGAGCGCGCGCTCCTCGGAGAGCGGGCCGGTGAGCTCGCTATCGACGACCTCGCGCACGAGGTTCTCGAGAACGACGTGAATCGCCTTCCCGAACTTCAGCGGGAGCCCGGGCTCGGCGCGGAACTTGTCGACGTAGTGAAACCGGTAGGACAACGGGCAGGTCTCGAATCGCGAGAGCCTGCTGAAGGACAGGTGGGGGTTTCGTTTCGCTTCGGGAGTCATGAGCGCCTCGGAAGGCGCTCTGGGCGCTCAGGGTTGGTGAGCCGGTGGGCGTCGGGGCCGTTCAGCTTCAGCCACTCGACGCACATGAACTCGGAGGCCAGGGCGCACGCGCCGCTCGTCAGGTAGTGCGCGCAGCGGCGGCCCTCCGAGCGCAGAAACTTCTCGCAGGTGATGCCTGGCGGGCGCTCCGCCGCTGGCGTCGGTGTCGGGAGAATGAGGTCCTTCAGCGCCATCGGTTCCTCGCGCGGCGCCATTCGTGGCCCGCACAGGAGAAACGCCGATTCGCTCAGCGCGAGAGGACAGGCCGCCGACGAAGCAGGAAGGCGCGCACCACATCGAGGTCGACGACGACGTACCGGCGGCGGGGCACGCCCTCGAAGGTGGCGCGCGTACCAACCGACACCACGCCGGCCGCTGGCATCGAGAGCGCAAGCCGAAGGGCATCCTGGGCATCGCGCATGGAATGTGCCGCCAGCTCCGTCGCCGTGCGCAACAGGGTCTCGACGTTGACGTAGCCGTGAAGGCCAACGCGGTGGAGCTCGAGCTGCCCACGGTCGACCGCCATCACCAGCGCGTCGAGCACCGCGACCAACGTGCCGGCGAGCTCGTCGGTGCGTTGCAGCTCTGCCAGCGCCAACCTGGTGACGCGATCAGCCCCCGCGAGAGCGAGCCGACCCGATTGAACGAGCTGAGCCAGTGAACGAGCGACTTCGGCGACGGCGTCGGCGTGAGGGTCCATGCCCTGTGAAATGCCGGTTCCGAATTCCCCAGAGGACAACGTGACAGCGCCAGGCCGTCCCCGTCCACGGCCTGTCCCGGTGATTGCGCTGCGAACTCAAAGGCTTGCGCTGCGTGGTCACTTGGACGGCTGAAAAACGCCGTGCACCACTGAGTAGGAGCCCGCCAGGCTGATGCTTGAACCTCCGCCCATAAGCACCGACGTCGCCCTCAATAGACCTGCTTCAAAATTGAGTGTCCAAGGTGTCCAGAGAGAAATTCTTTAAGAAAATCAGAGATGTAACGATGGACGGCTCGTGGACAGGGACAGGCCGCAGCTGTCACTGCGTCCCGACGGCACCCTCCCCGGAGTCGAGGCTCAAACCTCCCCGGAGTCGGCTTCGATTCCACCCCTTCTCGCCCCCATGGGTCGCCAACCGACTGTGTGTCCCTGCTCGCGGATGAACCGTGGGCGCGAGGGACCAACCGATGAGCACCGACCTGCGCTGCAAACACTGCCACACGCTCCTCGCCAAGCAGGATCGTGACGGCCTCTCGATTCGTCGCGGCACGCTCCAGGCCACCATCACCGGCGCAGACACGACCGTCTCCGTCACCTGCTACCGCTGCTTGACGCTCAATGTGATGCGCATCGCGCCGACGTCCCCCCGCGCGGCGTAGCGGCCCTCTCCTTCACCAACCACCGAGCGCATTTGACGCCCTGCTTCGGCCCCTTCGAGCGCACTGACGCCGGCCGGGAAACGACACCGCGCCATGCGTACCACCTGGGGTCAGGTCCGAGAGGGCCTGCTCCGCTCCATCCAGGAGCTTGGTTCGTCCCAGCAGTTTGAAGTCCTCCGTCGCCGCCACGCACCGCTCAACGTCTTCGACGCGCCAGCCGACGTGGTGGCCTTTCTCGCAACACCAGAGGGAAGCCCCGAGCAGAAGAACGAGCTGCTCGGGCTGCTCGTCGACGTGGTGCAGAGCCACTCCGACAACGGGCTCGCCCTCCGGATGCTGTGGCTCGGCCTTTGGCCCGGGCTCGACGGCATCTTCCGCCGGCGGGCGCGGCTCTTCGATGGCGTCGAAGAGTTCATCTCGACCTTCACCGACATCTTCCTGCGTCTCGTCTCGTCGATGAGCCGCGCCAAGGTGTCGCGGGTGGCGGCGCTGCTGGTCCGCAGCACGGAGCGAGACCTCCTCTGCGAGCGGCGCACCGCCTGGTTCGAGTTGCGGCACATCGACGTGGTGCCCGAGCCCGTCAGCGATGACGTCGTCGCGCCCAGCGACCCGGAGATCGACCCGAGGGAGCTGGCGAAAATCGAGCGGCTCCTCCGCCTCGTCGGTGGGCACGACGGCGACCTGCTGTTTCGCGTGCTGGTGCTCGGCGAGGAGCAGGGCGAGGCGGGCTTGAAGCTGGGCCTGTCGAAGTTCGCGGCCAGGAAGCGCTTCTACCGGGCCTTCCCGCGTGTGCAGGCGCGCCTGCGCCAGGTGCTGTCCTCCCGAGCCCCTCGATTTCGCGTTTCTGAAGTGTCCACCCGCACCACCGGAGCCACGAGATGACCCACCGCAGCACCACGCAGAGCATCGACGAGGACGATGACTTCGTTCGGCTCCCTGGCCTCTTCCGGCGTTGGGAAATCGAGCAGGTCGTCGACCCCACCGCCGAGTTCCACATCGAGGGCGCGGGCACGGCCTTCGATGGCACCGACCTCTTCGCTGTGTACCGCCGAGACAAGACGCAACCCCTCACCCCGAAGGAGACCTGAACCATGGCAACGAACATGTGGGAGCAGACCGAAGAGATGGCGAAGAAGCACGACGCGGACTCGAGCACCTGGCTCAAGCTCGCCAACGACGAGGACACGGCCGTCGTCGTGTTCCTCGGCGAGCCCTACCCCCGGGAGGTCAGCTTCGTCGACGGGAAGTACGTCCCGGCCGACGACGCGGTGCGCGCCGCGGGCCACAAGGTCTCGCTGCGCGTCGCGTACAACGTCGTCGTCCCCGACACCGGCGAGATGAAGGTGCTCGAGCAGGGGGTGATGTTCTTCAAAGACCTCATCCAGGTGCGCGGGAAGTACGGTCTGGAGAAGTGGGCCTTCGAGGTGAAGCGGCACGGCGCCGCCAAGGACCCGAAGACGACCTACTCCATCCTCCCGGAGCGCCAGCTGACGGCCGAGGAGCGCAAGGCCTTCCAGGCCATCGAGCTGCTCGACCTGCCGAAGCTCTACGTCGGCGAGGCCGAGACCACGCCCGCGAGCGAGGAGCCTGCGCCCAGCGGGCCCATCGACCCGAAGCTCGCGACGGCCATCGTCACGCAACTCAAGGCGATGCCGCGCCAGGCGGTCGACCGCTTCCTCGAGCAGTTCGCCATCAAGCGCATCAAGGACCTCCCGGCGGCGCAGTGGGAGCGCGCGAAGGCCTTCGTCGAGAAGCTCGTCGCCGAGTTCGACGCGCCGGCCACCACGCCGGTCGAGGTCGACCCGTTTGCCTGAGCCGGTGAGACCCGTGCGAGTTCGAGTCGACGCGGGTCTCACCTTCGAGTCCGGCCAGGTCTCGGCGAAGTTCGTCGAGCGCCTGCGCCGGGCTTTGTCTTTTGAGAACCCACAGGCGCGCGCTCGGCAGCGCCTCGGGCTGCGGCGGGGAAGCGAACAGTCGCTCTGCTTTTTCCGTGAGGCCAACGGGCAAGTGCGGTTGCCGCGAGGGGCGGTGCATCTCCTTCGCGCCGAAGCCAATCGAGAGGGAACAACACTCGTGTTCGATGATGCGCGCGTGCTGCCAAGTGAGCGGCTCCAGGTGCCCGAGGTTGCGCTGCGGGACTACCAGGCACGCGCTGTCAACGCGCTCGCCCGGGTGACGCAGGGAACCGTCGTCCTCCCCTGTGGCGGCGGCAAGACGAGGGTCGCCCTCGGTTCCATCGCGCGCCTGAAAACGCCCACGCTGGTGTTGGTTCACACGCTCGACCTGGCGGAGCAGTGGCGCTCGGAGCTCCGCGCGCAACTGCAGCTCGAGGCCGGTCTCGTCGGCGCCGGCGAGGTGTCCGCGGCGCAGGTGACGGTCGCCCTCATCCAGGCGTTGGCGCAGTGGCCGATGGCCGAGCTGGAGCCATTCCTCGCGGGCTTCGGCCTGCTCATTCTTGACGAGGCGCACCACGTGGCCGCCAGCACGTTCCACGCCATCGTCGACCACTGCCCCGCGCGGTACCGACTCGGCCTCACCGCGACCCCAGAGCGCGAAGACGGCCTGACGCCACTGCTCGAGCTCTTTCTCGGCAACCGCCTCCTGCTCGTCACTCACGATGAGCTCGTGGCGGCTGGCGTCCTGACGGTGCCCTCCATTCGCACCGTCACGACGGACTTCACCTACCGGTACCGCGGCGCGGAGGACTACGCGCGCATGCTGAACGCGGTCGCCGATGACGCGCACCGCAACCGCGCCATCATCGACGCCGTAGTGGCCGAGGCACGGGCCGGGCACACCTGCCTCGTGCTCTCGGGGCGGGTCGAGCATTGCGAGTTGCTCGCTGAGGCGGTGCGCGCGACCGGACTCACTGCGGCCGCGCTGACCGGAGCGGTCGATCGCGGGCGACGGAAGGGGCTGCTTGATGACGCCCGCGAGGGGCGCCTGCAGGTCTTGGTGGCGACCAGCCTGGCCGATGAGGGCCTCGATCTGCCCCGGCTCTCGCGCGTGTTCCTCGCCTTCCCAGGTCGCTCCCGAGGGAGGACCATTCAGCGGCTCGGGCGCCTCATGCGACCGCACCCGTCGAAGCAGAGCGCGGTGCTGTTCGACTTCGTCGACAAGCAGGTGCCGATTCTCCGCAGGCATCACCTCGAGCGCCGAAAGCTCTACTCCGAGGTGCTGGGCATTCCGGCGTCATCGCTGAGGGCGCCATGAGCGAACCGGCGCCGAACCCTGAGGCGATTCGAGCGACCTGGCGGTGGCTGGCACACGCGCCCCACGGCGTCTCGGAGGTGCGCGTCATTCGCCCCTCGGGCGGCGTCGTCGGCATCGGCTTCTTCGACGACGAAGAGGCCTTCGTTCGTGAGTGCGTGCGCTCCAACGCGGCGGGCAACGTGTACGCCGGCATTCAGCCGCGGCCTCGCCGCCTGCTCGAGACCGCGCGGAACGTGATTCGGCCGCTCAAGTCGGGCGCCGCGAAGAAGGACATCGAGGTCCTGACTGCCACGGTCATCGACCTCGACCCAGTTCGACCGAAGGACACCGCGAGCACCGATGCCGAGCTGAACCAGGCGATGGCCGTCGCCACGGAGGCAGCCGGCTGGTGCGAGGCCGAGGGGCTCGTGCGCCCGCGCCTGATGATGAGCGGGAATGGCGCCCAGCTCTGGTTCGCGCTGCCACCGACGCGCATCGACGACGATCTCCAGGCCGGACTGAAAGCGTTCGAAGCGAGCCTGCGGGAGCGGTTCCAGCGCGCTGGAGTCCACGTCGACTCCATCCACGACGCCTCGCGCATCATCAAGGTCATCGGGACGGTGAGCCGCAAGGGCGACGGGCTCGGCGAGCGACCACACCGGACCAGCGAAGGCCGCACCGGCTTCGAGCGATTGGAGGACCCGAAGCTGCTCGAGCGCCTGCGGGCGCCGGCGACCACCTTCCCTCTGAACTCCGCCCCGCCCCTCAACAAGGCGCGGCGCGCACCCAACGGCCAGTACGACTGGGCGAACCCCGTCGACATGTGCCCCGCGGTGCGCCGGCTTTGGCAGGAGGGCGCCGAAGACCGCAGCCTGGCCATCTTCAACATGGTGCGATTCTTCGCGCACAAGCGGCTGGGGCTCGACGAGGTGACCGAGCTCATCCTCGAGTACGACCGCCGCGGGCTCGGCAAGCTGAAGGGTCGCGACGGCCCGGGCTACGTGCGCAAGGCATGGGAGAAGGTCCAGGCGACCGCAGACAAGGACGGCTCGGTGGCGCCGCCGTGCCAGGCGCTTCGCAAGCTCGGCCTCTGCTCCGAGGCGGTCGTTCGATGCGACCTCCACCAGCTGCCCGCGAAGCTCCCGCCACCGGTGGCAGCGGCGCCTCCACGCAAGCCGCCTCCCGTCGAGCCCGACGAGGAAGCAGGGCCCCGCGAAGACGCCATCGAAGGCGAAGTCTACGAGGACGCCCGTTGCTACTTCACCATCTCGGCGCGAGGAGAGACCAAGGTCATCTCCTCGTTCGCCATCACGCCGACCAGCCGAGTCGCCACGGAGGAAGGCGAGCTCATCCTCGGCGAGGCGCACTCCGACAACGGCTCGACCACCCCACTCCGCCTGCCGCTCTCGGCGTTCCACTCGAAGCGGGACTTCATGCGGCACCTTCCGTCGGCGGATCTCCAATGGACCGGCACCGACAACAACCTGCAGGGCGTGCTGCGGCTGCTCTCGCGCCGGCCCGTCCCTCGAATGCCGGGCTCGTCGATGCTGGGCGAATACCAGCATGGCGACCACCGACTCTGGCTCGCACCCGACGGCGCCATTGACGCCCACGGCTTCATGGAGAACCCGCCCGTCACCTACGTGCCGAACGGAGCATCGCTGGCCAAGCGCATCAACTACCTGCCAACCGACGACGACACCTTTCAGTCCATCGCGAAGGTCGTCTTCGAGTGCCTGCCGAAGGTGAACCAGCCGCAGGTGGTGCTGCCGATGCTGGGCTGGTTCTTCGCGACGCCGATGAAGCCACGCTTCATGAAGAAGGTGGGCGCCTTCCCTTCCCTCTTCGTCTGGGGCACGCAGGGCTCGGGCAAGTCGAGCCTCTGCATCGACGTGTTCTGGCCGCTCTTCGGCGTGCGCGACTCCGAGCCGTACAGCGCGACCGAGACGGAGTTCGCGCTCATCAAGCTGCTGACCTCAACCAACGGCGTGCCGGTCTTCATCGACGAGTACAAGCCGTACGACATGCCGAAGCACCGGCTGAACGCGCTGCACCGCTACCTACGCCGCCTCTACCGCGGGGAGACCGAGGAGCGCGGCCGGCCGGACCTGAAGGTGAACACCTACCACCTGCAAGCGCCGGTCTGCGTCGCAGGCGAGACGAGGCCGACCGAGGCGGCGCTGCTGGAGCGCATCATCACCGCGAACCCCGACAAGACGACGCTCGACGCCCGCGGCTCGTTCAAGTCGGCCTACCGACAGCTGCGCGCCGTCGACTTGGTGCTCTTCGCGCCGAGGTACCTGCAGTTCTGTCTGGGGCGCGACTTCGACGCCGACCTAGCGATCGCGCGCGCAGTTGCATCCGAGATGCTCAAGGACCGCGCGGTGCCGATCCGCGTGGCCGAGAACCTCACCGTCATGCTCCTCGGTGTTCACCTCTTCGAGGAGTTCGCGAAGGCCTGCCACGTTCAGCTGCCTGAGGATCTCGGGGTGAAGTTGGCGATCGACGCGGTGCTCGATGACGTGCTCGAGACCGACCACGGAGTGAAGAACGCGCTCGACCACTTCCTCGAGATGCTTGGCGTCATGGCCGTGCAGGAGGAGCTGCGGCCCGAGCAGCACTTCGTCGTGCTCGAGGAGGGCAAGCTCGCGGTGCACC
>JBBRUE010000295.1:0-8038 GCA_038248085.1 Myxococcales bacterium
GCAAGCTCGCGTTCGGCGAGACGACCTTCGAGGAAGTGTTGCGCATGACGCAGTCGGTGTGAGGCATCTGGTAGGGTGGCGATCGTTTCGCGCCAGTTCTTTCGAGGGGTTCCAGCGATGAAGATTCAGAGAGGTCAACCGCAGGCCATCGGTACGCCCGACGCTCCGGCGAAGACGCCCGCCCCGACGGTCGCACCGGCCCCCGGGGTCACGAAGGGCTGGGCGGCGAAGGGGGCGGTTCCCGCGGCCCGGGTCGCCGCTCCCGGCGTGACGTCGGTGTCGTCGACGGCCGTGCCGAAGGCCGGGGTGCGCAGCGCGGTCTTCGAGGCGCAGCTCGATCGCGAGACGAACTCGCGCAGCCTCGCCGGCAACAAGGTGCAGATGCTGTTCGACGGCGTGAACTCGTTCGCCGAGCGCAACAAGATGATCGACGGCGCGAAAGAGTCGATCTGTTTCCAGACCTTCATCTTCAACAGCGACGACACCGGCTGGGAGCTGGCGAAGAAGCTCGCCGCCAAGGCGCAGGAGGGCGTGCAGGTGCGCGTCATCTACGACGCCACGGGGAGCAACCGCGCTGACCCCAGGATGTTCGAGCTGATGAAGCAGGCCGGCGTCGACGTGAAACCCTACGGCGAGAAGTACAAGGTCTGGGACGCCAACGATCGCTGGCACGAGAAGCACCTGATCGTCGACGGGCGCGCCTCGGTGCAGGGCGGCATGAACGTCGCCAACGAGTACGCCTTTGGCGGCTCGGGCAAGATGGTGTTCTCGCGCAGCACCCAGGGCACCGAGGCCTGGCGTGACGCCGACATGAAGCTCGAGGGGCCCGCGGTGGCAGACACCATGAAGGCCTTCGTGCGCAACTGGGACGAGCTGGGCGGCGCGCTCAACGAAGGCGATCGCCAGAAGCTCTTCCCCCCGCTGACCGAGCAGACCGGCGGGCCGTCGGTGCGGGTGGTGCAGTCGAACCCCGAGGTGAAGGGGCTGGTCGGCACCAACGACAAGCTCTACCTCCGCGCGATCGAGAACGCGCAGAAGCGCATCACCATCGAGAACGCGTACTTCCTGCCGCCTCCCGAGATCCGCGCCGCGCTGACGGCGGCGGCGAAGCGGGGCGTGGAGGTCAAGGTGATCACCAACGGCCGGGCCTCCAGCGACATGGGCTTCGTGGCCGACGCGGCGCGCTACTTCTACGACGACCTGATGAAGGCTGGCGTGCAGATCTACGAGAAGCAGGGCGGCACCCTGCACTCCAAGACCGCGACCTTCGACGGCGAGTTCAGCGTGGTCGGCTCGGTCAACATGAACGGGCGCTCGAAGAACCAGGACTCCGAGGTCGCGCTCGCGGTGCAGGACGACGCCACCGCGAGGCAGCTCGAGCAGCGCTTCGCCTCGGGGCTCCAGGAGACGAAGCCGGTGGTGATGGCGGACCTCCAGAAGGAGTCCTTCATGACCAACCTCAAGCAGTGGGCGCTGTCGACGCTCGCGTGGACGTTCTGATCATGGCCTCCCTCGACGGCGTGCTCGAAGCGGCGAAGCAGAAGGAACTCGCGGGCGACCTGGCCGGCGCGCGGCGCGTGCTGGACGACGCCCCTGAGAAGGAGCGCACCGGCGCCTGGCACTACGCCCGCGGGGCGATGGCGGTGCGGGCTGGCGCACTCGACGAAGGTGTCGCGCAGCTGGAACTGGCCGTGCGACGGGAGCCGGAGATCGCCGAGTACCGCTCGAACCTCGGCGCCGCGTTGCTCGAGAAGGTGAAGGCCGGCGACGCGACGGTGGGCCAGCGCGCGCTGGAAGAGCTGGAGCTCGCGGTGCAGTGGGGCGGCACCCTGCCCGCGGTGTACGCCAACCTCTCGTTCGCCCGGCTGGTCAACGGCGATGCCCTCGGGGCGCTCGCGGCGGCCGACGTGGGCATCCGCCTCGACGGCCAGCACGTGCCGTCGCTCTACAACCGGGCCGCGGCGCTCAACGCACTCAACCAGCTCGTGCCGTGCCTGGGCACGCTGGAGGAGCTCCTCGTGCTCGCGCCTGGCTTCGCGCCCGCGGTGCAGAGCCGCGCCCACACGCTGACGAAGCTGGGCCGCGTGTGAATCGTTCGTTCGCGTTGATCGCGGCCCTCGCGTGGTGCGGTTGCCCGAAAGAGGCCGGTGAGGACATCGACCCGAAGGTGAAGGCCGACGGCCACTACCTCCAGGGCCAGGCGGCGTTCCTCAAGGGTGACTTCGCCGAGGCGCACAAGGAGTTCGCCGAGGTGAAGGCGCTCCACCCGACCGACCCCCGGTTGCCGGCGGCAGAAGGCGAGGTCTACCTCTCGGAAGTGAAGGGGCCCGAGGCGATCGCGGCCTTCGCGGCCGCGACGAAGATCGACCCGAAGCGCGGCACGACGTGGAGCCGGCTGGGGTACCTCTATTCGGTCAAGGGCGAGAAGGAGAAGGCGCGGGTCGCGGTGGACAAGGCGCTCGCCGCGAACGCGAAGGACTTCAACGCCCTCGAGACCCTGGCCGAGCTGCAGATCGGCGACGGGAAGCTCGACGACGCGGTGAAGAGCCTGGTGTCGGCCAGCGACGTCGCGCCCGCAGGCACCGGCGCGGAGTTCGTCTTGCGCGCGGCCGCCGAGCTGAAGAAGGCGAACCGGGGGCCGGACGCGATCGCCGTCCTCGAGGGGGCGGTGAAGAAGGGCCTCCACAGCGCCGCGCTGTCGAACGAGCTGGGCGAGCAACTCGTGGCCGCTTCGCGTTTCGAAGACGCGGTGACGGCGTACACCGACGCGGCGAAGGCCGACCCGAAGGACCCCACGCTGTGGGAGCTGGTCGCCGAAGTGCAACTCAAGCTCGGCAAGACCCAGGACGCGGAGGCCTCGTTCCGCTCATCGCTCCAGGTGCAGGACCGCGGCGTGGTGCACGTGGCGCTCGCGCGCATGTGCCAGGCGAAGAAGGACGACGCCTGCGTGAAGGCGGAGCTCGACCGGGCGCTCGAGAAGTCCACCGGCGAAGAGCTGCGCGAGACCGTCGAGCTGGGGGAGCTGCTGGCGTCGGTGGGTCGCAAGAAGGACGCCCTCGCCCTGTTCCGCTCGCTGAGCGAGGAGAGCGAGCAGAAGGGGAACGTGGACCTGCACCTCCGCACGGCGCGCCTGGCGAAGGACCTGAAAGACGAGGTCACCGTGAAGGCTGCCTGCACCCGCGCGCTGTCGGGAGGGCAAACTGGCCTGAAGTGCCCCTGACCTGACTCAGCCCGCGACGAGGATGATCTTCACCACTTCCGGCGGCGCGCCCACCCGCATCGGAGGCCCGACGAACCCGCACCCGCGCGAGGTGTACAGGTGCGTGCCGTCGAGCACCGAGAGCCCCGCGTTCCGGTTGCCCCAGATGACGTCGCCGACGAGGTTGCCGGGGAACATCTGCCCCCCGTGCGTGTGGCCCGAGAGCTGGAGCCCGATCCGTTTCTGGGCCGCCAGCTCCAGCCCGTTCGGTTGGTGGGCCATGAGCACCGACGCCCGGTCCAACTCGCGGCCCTGCGTCGCGAGCTCGAGATCGTAGCCGTTGGCCGCCCAGCGGGCGCCCCAGTCATCGACGCCGACGAGATCGAACGAGGCGCCGGGGTCTCCGATGCTCACGGTGCGGTTGCGCAGCACTTCGAAGTCGATGCCTTCGAGCTCGCGCGCCCACTCTTCCCAGCCGGAGTAGTAGTCGTGGTTGCCCGACACGAAATAGGTGCCGAAGCGTGACTGCAGGTTGCGGAAGCGCGCGACGTAGCGGCCGAGGGCGTCGGGCGAACCGTCGACGAGATCTCCGGTGATGGCGACCAGGTCTGGCTTCGCGCCGTTCGCGGTGGCCACGAGCTGATCGAGGAACTTCTCCTGGATGATCGGCCCGACGTGGATGTCGCTGAGCTGAACGATCACGAAACCGTCGAGCGCCCTCGGGAGCCCGGGGAGCTTGATCGGCACCTCCGTCACCTGCGGCGGGTTGAACGCGCGCCACGTGCCGAAGGCCGCGGTTCCCGACCCGACCGCGAGCGCGCCCGAGGCGGCGATGCGGGAGAGAAACAGGCGCCGCTGCGGGTTCTCGGCGGCCGGTGGCGCAGCGGCTTCCAGGGTCTTCGGCTTCGTCCGACCGAGCAGCGACCGCGCCCACAGGTGCCGCGCCCCCTTCACGAGCTCGAGCACCATCAACGCCATCAGCGTGTAGATGAAGATGCCCCAGCCGATGAGCACCACGATGGTCGCCATGGGCGGCGGCATGCGGTCGCGAAAGGCGAAGCGCACCACCGGCACCGCGAGGAAGAGCAGGGCGAGCGCCAGGGCCATCGCCCGCCGCACCCACACCGAGTGCACCGTGTCGTGCACCACCCGGCGGTAGACGAAGACGTTGGCCCCGGCGAAGACGGCGAGGGTGAGCGTTCCGAAGAGAATTCGCGGCCACAACATGCGCACCGGCTCCTAACGACGGGGACTCGAAGGTTCTTCCGAAAGGACCGGGCGGCCGCGGGCGGCCAGGTAGGCGGCCATCGACACCCCGGCCATGAGGCCGAAGATCACCGCGGTGATGAGATCGACGTAGTCGGTCCAGACCCGGGGCATCGACACGGTCTTGAGGCCGGCGAGGAGGTCGAAGTGCCGCGCCGCGATGGGGGCGGCCCGCCAGGCCTTGATCGCCGAGAGCAGGGCCGAGAGTGAGAGCGTCGCGCTGGCAGCGGCGAGCGCACCGGCCAGTGATCGCGACCACAGGGCGGCGCGGCTCCACGGGGCTCCGGCCGGGAGCGCCTCGACGGCCTCGCCGGTGATCTCCTTCGGGTCGGAGCCCCAGGGGACGAAGCGGCCGAGCATCACCATGCCCGGGACGCCGAAGAGCATCGTGGACAGGAAGAAGTCGCGCCAGCCCAGGGCGTCCGCCATCACCCCGGCCACCGGCCCCACGAAGGTGCGGGCCAGCCCCACGAGGCTCGAGAACAGCGCGTACTGGGTCGCCGAGAAGCGCTTGTCGGTCAGCCGGAGCAGCAGCACGCCGAACGCGCCCCAGCCCATGCCGCCGGTGAGCGTCTCGATGAAGATCGCCGACTGCAGCGGCACGCTGATCACCGCCTCGGTGAAGGGCAGGTGCATCGCGCCCGTGGTCGGGGTGATCACCGCCACCACCGCGTAGCCAGCGTTGGAGACGATCTGCAGCACCCCGCAGATCCACAACGCCCGGCCCACGCCCCAGCGCCCGGCGAGCAAGCCGCCCAGTACCGTGCCGAGCAGGGTGCCGGCCACGCCGACGCCCCCGCGCACGACGCCGACGTCGAAGGCCGAGAACCCCTGCTGCAGCAGGAACGGGCTCACCAGGGCCCCGGCGATCGAATCGGCGAGGCGGTAGAGCAGCACGAAGGCGATGATCTCCAGCGCGCGGGGCCGCCCCAGCAGGCCCACGAAGGGCTGCCACACGGCGTCACGCAGCGACTCGGGCTTGCCGTGCACCTCCGGCGGCTCAGGCGCCCACCAGGTCACGCCCACCATCAGCAGGAAGACGATCGCCTGCGCGAGGATGGTCCAGCTCCAGCCCCACCACGGCCCCAGCGAGATGGCGATGTTCCCCGAGATCCACAGGCCGACCCGGTAGAGCGCGCTGCGGGCCCCGACCATCGCCCCGTGCTCGTGCGGCTGCAGCACGTCGACCGCGTACGCGTCGTAGACGATGTCCTGCGACGACGACGCGAAGGCGATCAGAAACGAGAGCGCCGCCACCGTCAGCACCTGCGCGCCAGACAGCGGCGGCATCGCCTTGCAGATCGCCGACCCCGGCTCGCAGGTCGGCACCCAGAGCGCGAGCACGCCCATGAGGCCCACCACCATCGCGAGGGCGACCTGGCTGAGGAGGATCCACCCGCGCCGCGAGCCCAGGAAGGGCGGGCGCAGCCGATCCATCAACGGCGACCACAGGAACTTGAAGCCGTAGGGGAGCTGCACCAGCGTCAGCAGCCCGATGGTCTTGATGTCGACCCCGGCCAGCGCGAGCCAGGCGGGCACGGCGGTGATCACCAGGCCCAGCGGCAGGCCCGACGACAACGACAGCAAGGTGATGGGTGCCAGCCGCCGGCTGAAGAAGGCCTGACGGAGCGTCGCCTTCGGCTGCACGTTCACGTCAGGGCTTGGGGAACTTCACGACCTCGACGAGGCTCGGCTGCCGCTTGGCCAACGCCGCGCCGCCGTCACCGATGCGCGTGTGCGCTTCCTTGTGCTGGTGCGCGGGGATCTCCGAGCTGCCCCGCTTGTACCAGGGGTCGGACGGGTGGGTGACCGCCGGGCCCTTGAGCAGCCGCGGGATGTCATAGACGAAGTCCTGGCGGTGGTACTCGCTGGGCGTGTGCATGTACGTGTCCATGCGGATCGCGTCCTTCGGGCACGCGTCGACGCACAGGCCACACACCACGCAGCGCAGCTCGTCGATGACGAAGGTCTTGGGGTACTTCTCGATGACCCGTGACTCGGTCGAATCGTCGCCGGAGTCGTACTCGGCGGCCTCGATGTAGATGCACTGCGCGGGGCAGATCGTCGCGCACATGTAGCAGGCCACGCAGCGCGGCTTGCCGTCTTCGCGCGGCACGAGGCGGTGCAGGCCGCGGTACCCCTCGGGGTAGTCGACCTTCTCCTCCGGGTACTGCACGGTGACGACGCCCGACAGGCCCTTGCGATCGAGCACCTTGGTGTTGGGGTCGCGCTCGCCGAAGAGGTTCTTGAAGAAGTACCGCGCGGTGATCGCCAGGCCCTTGACCAGCTCGGGCACGTAGCTGCGCTCACGAACGTCTTCTTCGATGAGCTGCTTCTTCTCGACCGGGCCGTGGCCGTGGTCGCCGTGGTGTGTGAGGGCGGACATGTCGTTTCCTCAGTGCGTGTTGGCAGGCAGCGCGTGCGCGTCGCCGTGATCGTCGTGGCCACCGTGGCCGAGTGCGCCGTGTTCTTCGGCGGCCGCCTTCTCTTCGCGCTGCTGGCGCGTGGGAGTCAGCGTGAGGAATACGAAGAAGCCCATCACCACGAAGCCGAAGATCGCCAGCGCGTGGAGCGACGGATCCCAGAGGATCAGCGCGCCCGAGACGAAGAGGTTCGCCAGGCCCAGCGGCAGGAGGATCTTCCAGCCGAGGTTCTGCACCTGGTCGTAGCGGAAGCGCGGGAACGTCCAGCGGATGAGGAGCTGCAGGAAGATGAGCATCACGACCTTCAGCCAGAACACCAGGCCGTAGATCGCGCCGAGCAGCACCGGGTAGTCCTTGAGGAACTGCACCCCCTGGAGCGCCTCGTTGCCGAAGGGCAGCCACCAGGCGCCGAAGAAGATCGTCACCAGCACGCCCGAGAGCACCACGATCTCCACGAACTCCGAGATCATGAACATGCCGAACTGCATGCCCGAGTACTCGAGGAAGTAGCCGACGATCTCCGACTCACCCTCGGGGCTGTCGAAGGGCGCGCGGCGGGTCTCGGCGAAGGACGCCGCGAAGAACAGCAGGAAACCCAGCGGCTGCAGGAAGATGCCCCACTGCGGCAGCCCCACGTCGAGCGAGCCGAGGTGGCCCGACCACAGGTACGCCACCTGCGACTCCGCCATCCCGCCCGGGCCCGAGAGGCGCACGGTCGAGAAGACGATCATCATGCCCACCAGCGACAGGCCGAGCGCGACCTCGTAGCTGATCATCTGCGAGCTGGCGCGCACGCCGCCCAGCAGCGAGAACTTGTTGTTCGACGACCAGCCCGCCAGCGCCGCGCCGTAGACCGCGAGGGACGCGATGGCGAAGAGGTAGAGCACCCCGAAGTCGGGGCTGGCGACGGCCATCATCACCTTGTGGCCGAAGATCTCCAGCGTCGGGCCCGCGGGCACCACCGCGAAGAGCGCGAACACCGGGCCGAAGGCGAGCATCGGGGCGAGGTTGAAGAGCCAGCGGTTGGCGGCCTTCGGGCGGAAGGCCTCCTTGCTGAGCATCTTCAGCACGTCGGGCGCGATGTGCGGCAGGCCGAAGAGCGCGTTGTTCTTCAAGCCGGGGATGGGGATGCGGATGCGGTTGGGCCCCA
>JBBRUE010000296.1:0-8018 GCA_038248085.1 Myxococcales bacterium
CAGGTGGCGGTGGCGGCAACGCCAGCACGTGTGACGCGCTGGGGGTCGAGGCGTGCCGGCTGCGCGCCGACTGCGAGACCGATTTCTGCTTCCTGTGCACCTGCAACCCCCGCTTCGAAGGGTGTCGCGCGAAGACGGCGAGCGCGCACGTGTGTCCCGGTCTCGGCTGTGCCCAGCCGATCTGCTGCCAGGACAACACGCCCTGCGCTTCCTTCGGGAGCTGCGCGCAGCCGGGCACGCCGCGGGGCTGCGGGGCGTGCAACAACTTCCCCGAGACCTGCGCGGGCGACTCGAGCTGCGCGGGCGACTCGATTTGTGAACCGCGCGCCTGCGCGTGCCAGGGAGCGCGCGACTGCCAGCCGGGGTGCGGGCCCACCAACCCCTGCCCCACCGGCACCACCTGTACGGCGAAGCGCTGCACGCCGCTCGATTGCAGCGTGACGGCCACCTGCCCGCGGACCCACGCGTGCCTCCAGGGCCACTGTGCGCGACGAAGCTGCGCCACCGACCTCGACTGCAGTGACGGCTTCTGCGTGACCGGCACGTGCTTCGAAGGCTGGGGCGAGTGCCGCGCACCGGTGCCCTGAAGCGGGCGCCTCCGCGAAGCGACCAACAATTGCCGCACCGGGCGCGACGTGTAGGCTGACGCCACCGTGCGCACTCTCGCCCTCTCTCTCGCGCTGGTGGCCGCGTTGCCCGCCTGGGCCGACAACACCGCCGACGAGGCCGACGTGGCCTTCGAGCTGGGCAACCGCGCCTACGCCAGGCGCGACTACGACGGCGCGCTCGCCTCGTACTTCCTCTCGTACCGGCTGGTGCCCAACCGCAACGTGCTCTTCAACATCGCGCGCTGCTACGAGGCGGTCGATCGTTTCGACGAGGCCTACCGGTATTGGAACGATCTCTTCGTCGACGCCTCGCTGCCCGACGCCGATCGCCGCGACGTGAAGCAGGCGCTGATCCGCCTCGCGCCGCGGGTCGCGCTGGTCAGCCTCAGCTCCACGCCTCCCGGGGCCGAGCTCTACATCGACCGCAAAGACCTCGGCAGCCGCGGGCGCACGCCGCAGACCATCGCCGTCGCTCCGGGCGCGCACACCCTGCTGCTCGAGCTGCCTGGTCACAAGCTGGGGACGGTGAAGGTCACTGCCGCCCGCGGGCGGGACGCGAAGCAGAGCGTGACCCTCGAGCGCATCGTGGGCCGGGTGCGCATCACCGGCAGTCCCGCGGGCGCGGTCATTCGCGAGACGGCCGACGGCGAAGCACTTGGCCAGGTGCCCACGGAAGTCGCCTTCCCTCCAGGCCAGCGATTGCTCGTGGTGCAGGCGCCCGGGTTCCTGCCGCAACAACTGCTGGTCGACGTGAAGGCCGAAGAGACGATCACCGCGAAGGTGACGTTGTCCGAGAAGCCGAAGGCCACCGGCAAGGTGGTGGTCACCGCGAACCGAGAGACCTCGGTGGTCCGCGTGGACGGCCGTGACTTCGGGTTCACGCCGACTGTGCTCACCCTGCCGATCGGCGAGCACCGCGTCGAGGTCACCAACGACGAGGTGACGCCGTTCGAGCAGCAGGTCGTCGTGACCGAGAACAGCGAGACGCGGCTGGTCGTCGAGCTCCGCTACGCCCCGCCCACCATCACCGCCGCATCGAAGTCGCAGCTCACCGTCGACGAGGCGCCGGCGTCAGTGACGGTGATCACCCGCGAGGAGCTGCGCGCCTTCGGCTACCAGACGCTCCCCGAGGCGCTCCAGGGCGTGCGCGGCTTCTTCTTCGCCGACGATCGCATCTACACCTACGTCGGCGTGCGCGGGTTTCAGCCCCCCGGCGACCTCAACACCCGCATCCTCGTGCTGTGGGATGGCCACCCGATCAACGACGTGTGGGCCGGCCAGGGCTTCGTCGCCCGCGATCTCGAGGCCGATCTCTCGGCGGTCGAGCGCATCGAAGTGGTGCGAGGCCCGGCGTCGCTGCTGTTCGGAACGGGCGCGTTCTTCGGGGTGATCAACGTGGTGCCGCGCGCCCGGGTGGGACAGCAGCGCAACGTCGAGGCGGTGGTCGGCGCGGGCGGCCAGAACGGGCTGAAGGGGCGCGTCATCGGCAGCCTCGGCCGTGAAGGACGCTCGTTGATGCTCACCGGCGCGGGCTTCGGGAGCGAGGGCGCGGCGTTCACCGATCTCGGCGGCACCACGGTGCGCGGGCTCGACGGCGAGCGGGCCTACGGGGCGGCGATGCGCGCCGAGTTCGAGGGATTCACCGTGGTGGCCAAGCTGAACCAGCGCCGCAAGCAGGTACCCAGCCAGCCGCTGGGCAGCGACTTCGGCGTCCCCGGCACCGAGTACACCGACGTGCGCGGGTTCGCGGAGCTCCGCTACGAGAAGGCGTGGAGCCGGGTCACCCTCAACGTCCGCGCCAGCTACGACGCGAGCCGGTACCGCGGCTGGTACGCGAAGCTCGACGACCAGGGCAACCGCTTCCGCGACACCGACACCGGCGGCGCCGACTGGTTCGGCGGCGAAGTGCGGGCGGGCATCACCCTCTTCCCCGGCAATCGGCTCACCGCGGCCGTCGAGGCCCAGGGCCAGTTCGCCTACCAGCAGCCGGTCGGCTTCCTGCAGGTCGAGAAGCGCACCCGGGTGCTCTTCTCGGCCACGCTGATGGACGAGTGGCAGCTCTTCAACCGCGTGTTCCTGCAGGCTGGCCTGCGCGTGGACAAGTACCTCGACCTGCCCGACCTCGCGTTCTCGCCGCGTGGCGCGGTGGTGGCGAAGCTCTATCCGGGCGGCGTGACCAAGCTGGTGGCCGGCCGCGCCTTCCGCGCGCCGACCGTCTACGAGACGTACTTCAACGACAACAACGCGACCCAGCGCGCGCCGCCCACCCCGCCCCGCCCCGAGCTGATCACCACCTTCGAGCTCGAGCACTCGCACGACCTGACGCCGGAGCTCCGGGTGACGGTCGGCGGCTACTTCAACCTGATCAACCAGCTCGTGGTTTTGCGCGAGGAGTCGACCGACCCGCCGTCGTGCGGTGCGCCCCTGGGCACGGTGCAGTGCTACTCGTATTCCAACTCGCAGCAGGCGCTGACCGCGACCGGGGCCGAGGCGCAGCTCCGGTGGCAGCCCGGCCGCTTCACGCTGGTGGAGGCGAACTACTCCTTCGTCATCCTCGGTGGGGCGGACGCGGCGACCGCGTCGTACCCGATGCACATGGCGTCGCTGCGCGCGATGGTGCCGCTGAAGGAGGGCCTGGTTCGACTCTCGGGCCAGGGCGTCTTCACCTCGGGCCGACGCGCGGACGACGGCAGCATGATCGGCGAGGCGTTCCTGCTCAACTTCGGGTTGTCTGGTGAGTACGGGCCGCTGCGCTACTTCGCCGGCGTGCAGAACCTGCTCGACCAGCGCTACGTCGTGCCGGTGCTCAGCGAGATCTTCTTCACCCGGGTGCCGCAGTACGGACGCACGTTCTTCATCGAGCTCTCCGCCGGCTTCTGAACAGGCACCTTCCAGTGAGCGCGGCCGCAAGGGGTAGCCAAGGCCCAGCTTCGCCGAACTGACCGCCACAACTGGAGCTGTCGACATAGCCTCGGTCGCATGGCGCGAACCCGCCACCGACGCTGGCTCAAGGCTGCAGTCCCCTTCGCCATTCTGCTGGGTCTCGTCATTGAGGAACGTCGGGCGCTCGCCTGCTCCATGGTCG
This sequence comes from Myxococcales bacterium, assembly GCA_038248085.1. Lineage (GTDB taxonomy): Bacteria > Myxococcota > Myxococcia > Myxococcales > Myxococcaceae > Archangium_A. The sequence goes on from JBBRUE010000296.1 coordinate 3,694, forward strand.
GCTGGTCGGCGTTCGAACAGGTGACCCCGGAACTCTGGGCCGACCCCGCATCATCGTCGGAGCGCGCATGGACCACCTGGCTCCCTTTTCCGGCAACGCTTACGGCGCGACGCACTACTCCCCGCTCGGTGTGTCGGTCGTCATCGGCCCTGAGGGGTTCAACGCAGACGAGCGGGCGACTGGTGCCGCTCGGCCGCCTGACGCGCAGCGCCCAATTCTTCGATGAACACGCGGTCGACCACTACGTGCAGGTACGCCATGACGTCGCTCAGCGCGTGACGCGCGTCGGCCCTGAGGGCGTTCGCAAGCTCGTCGAAGACGTCGCGGCTGGTCTTCCGTTTCGCGACCTGTGAGGGCTGAGCGACTCGCCCGGTCGAGGACCGAGCTGGGCGTAGTCGCCGCCAGGCGCTGAGGTCGTCGTGCCGCGCGGGCCGCTCCCGGTGCAGGCGGCGCAATACGGCAAGGTGCGCTCGCTACGCATGCCGGTCGCAGGGCTGCGGCTGACCCAGGCGCGTTCGTCGTGGCACGCCCCGCGCCGGCTGAACTGCGGCGGTCACCCCTTCTCGATCATCCGGCGTACGTCTTCGGGCAACTCGGCCTTCACCTCGGGGAACTCCGCAGCGAGCACGCCCGCCATGGCCACGAACTCTGGCAACTCGAAGCCATAAAACGTCACCCGCCCGATGCGGCTGTCGGGGTGCGCGGTGAGGTGTTCCCGGAGCGTCTGCGCAGCGAGGCGCGTGGGCTCGGCGACACCGAGATTTCCAGTGCCCGCCCCGAGCGCCACCATCGCCACCGAGTGTGGACCGCCCGGGATCGCCTCAACGGCGCGCCACACCCGTTCGCACCCCACGCGCACGAGGTCGGCCGTGGGGAAGCTGGCCCCGGTGAAGCCCTCGCGGTAGTCCATCACCGCGACGTGCACGACCCACTTCGCGTGGGGGTGCGTGCCCGCGTCGGTGAGCAGCACTTCGCCGGGGGCCATCGGGCCGTGGAACTCACGCTCGAGCGCGGCGTGCAGCTTCGCCTGGTAGCCGGGACCGCACGCCCGTCGAATCGCGCCCGACACGCCGGAGCCCAGCTGAGCGTTGGTGTTGGACGCGTTGACCAGCACCGACTCGTCGCCGTCGGTGAGGCTCCCCTGCCGAATAGAGACCTTCATGCGGCGGCAGCCTGGGCCGGCGGCGAGGCGCAGGCAAGGCGTGCTATCGAGCGCGCCCGTGCTCAACGTGTCCACCTCGTCGCAGCCGGCGCCCGTCGCCGCGCCCCCTCCCGTGCCCGACGTCGGCCCGGTGCTCACGCGCGCGCTGGAGAACCTCGCCTCGCTGCAGGCCGACCGCGGGTCCTGGCCCAGCGACTACGGCGGCCCGATGTTCCTGCTGCCGATGTGGGTGGCCCTGGCGCACGTGACGAAACGAATGCCGGACGAGCACCGCACCGCGCGGCTGGTGACGTACTTCACCAACGTGCAGCGCCCCGACGGCAGCATCGGGCTCCACGCCGAGTCGTCGAGCGGCAGCATGTTCACCTCGGTGCTCGGCTACGTCGCGCTGCGGCTCCTCGGCGTGCCGGCCGACGACGCGCGCACCCGCACGTTGCTGGCGTGGATCCACGCGAACGGCACCGCGCTGGGCGCCGCCTCGTGGGGCAAGTTCACGCTGTGCCTGCTCGGCCTCTATGACTGGAAGGGCATCGTGCCGCTGCTGCCGGAGCTGTGGTTGCTCCCGTACGAGGCGCCGATGCACCCCGGCCGCCTGTGGTGCCACGCGCGCATGGTCTACCTCCCCATGGCGTGGCTCTACGGCACGAAGTCCGTCGCGCCCGACGACCCGGCGCTCGCGGCCATTCGCGACGAGCTGTACCAGGGCCGCTACGGCGACATCGACTGGGAGACCCACCGCACCCACGTGGCGAAGGCCGACGACTACCGCCCCTCGACGGCGGCGCTCCAGGGCGTCAACCTCGCGCAGGTCGGCCTCGAGAAGCTGCCTGGCCTCTTCCGCCAGCGGGCGCTCGACGAGTGCCTCAAGCTCATCCGCCACGAGGACGCGGCGACCCACGATCTCGACATCGGCCCGGTCAACGCGGTGCTCAACATGTTCGTGCACCACTTCCGTGGCGAGGCGGGGCGCACCGACTTCGAGCGCGGCTGGCCGAAGTTCGACGAGGCCTACCTGTGGGACGGCCACGACGGCCTCAAGATGCAGGGCTACAACAACGCCGAGCTGTGGGACACGGCGTTCGCGGTGCAGGCCCTGCTCGCCGCCGAGCGCGCGGTCTCGTTGCCGGCCGCCCGCACCACCGCGGTGCTCGCGAGGGCTCACGACTTCCTGCGCGAGAACCAGATCCTCGAAGACGTGCCCGACGCGGCCCGCCACTACCGGCACCCGAGCCGCGGCGGCTGGCCCTTCAGCAACCGCAAGCACGGCTGGCCGATCACCGATTGCACCTCGGAGGGCCTCAAGTGCGCGCTGGCGCTCGAGGGCCGCTTCGCCGAGGACATCCCCGTCGAGCTGCTGCGGGCCTCGGTGCAGCTCCTGCTCTCGTGGCAGAACGACGACGGCGGCTGGGCCTCCTACGAGAAGCAGCGCGGCGCTACCTGGCTCGAGGCGCTCAACCCGTCGCAGGTGTTCGGCGACATCATGGTCGACACCAGCTTCGTCGAGTGCACCAGCGCGTGCGTGCAGGCGCTGGTCAAGGCCAAGCGGCGCTTCCCCGGGGAGTTCGAGCTCGACGGGCCTCTCGCGCGCGGCGTGCAGTTCCTCCGCGCCGCCCAGCGGGGCGACGGCAGCTTCGAGGGGAGCTGGGCGGTGTGCTTCACCTACGGCACCTGGTTCGGCGTCTCGGGGCTGCTCGCTGCGGGCGTGCGCGCCGACGACCCCGCGATCCGCCGCGCCCTCGACTTCCTGCTCGGCAAGCAGCGCCCCGACGGGAGCTGGAGCGAACACGGCGACACCTGCCGCGAGCGCCGCTGGCTCGACGGCGCGGAAGGTCACGCCGCCCAGACCTCGTGGGCGCTCTCGACGTTGGTGCGCGCCGGCTCCACCGACGAGGCCGCGATGACCCGGGCAGTGCAATGGCTCTGCGCCCGCCAGGCCCCCGACGGGAGCTGGCCGCGCGAGCCGATGGTCGGCGTCTTCAACCGCACCTGCCTCATCAACTACGACTGCTACCGGCACTACTTCCCGGTGTGGGCGCTCGCGGAATGGAAGGTCGTCTTCGTCAGCGCCTCGGAGATCGCCCACAGCTGCTGCGCGGCCGCGACGTCCTTCGACTTCGCGTTGGAGCCGCACCGGCGCGGGGAGCCGCTCAGCTCGAGGAAGCCATCGGGCCCGAAGTAGTCGCCGTTCTTCACGTCGGGCGCGGCGGCAGCGTAGAGCTGGGGGAGCGCGCCCCGCTCGGCCGGCTGCCCCAGCAGCGCGTTGCCGGTGGCCATGAACCACGCGCCGAACTTCGAGCCGGTCATCTTCGCGCCGACGCCCTGGAGGTTGGTCGACGCGTAGCCGGGGTGGGCGGCGGCGACGATGGTCTTCTTCCCGGCGGCCGAGACCTTGCGGCCCAGCTCGTACACGAAGAGCAGGTTCGCCAGCTTCGACTGTCCGTAGGCTGCCCACGCGGAGTACGACTTCTCGCCCATCAGGTCGTCGAAGCGCATCGTGCCCCAGCGGTGGGCCGTCGAGGCGACGCACACCAGCCGCGGAGCCCGCGCCTTCTCCAGCAACGGCAGCAGCCGCATCGACAGCGCGAAGTGGCCGAGGTGGTTGGTGCCGAACTGCATCTCGAAGCCGTCGGCCGTCACCCGCCGGGGGATGGCCATGATGCCCGCGTTGTTGACCAGCCCGTCGAGGTGCGGGTGCGCAGCGGCGAGCTCCCCGGCGAGACGTTCGACCGACGCCAGCGCGGCGAGATCGAGGCTGCGGAGCTCGAGCTGCGCGTCCGGCGCCACGCGGCGCACCTCTTCGGCGGCGGCCTCGGCGCGCTGCGGGTCACGGCAGGCCATCACCACCCGGGCGCCGCGCGCCGCGAGGCCCTTCACCGTCTCCAGGCCGAGGCCGGAGTTCGCGCCCGTCACCACCCACGTCTGCCCCTCGAGCGACGGCATGTCCTCACGCGTCCATTTCATGGCGCTCCCTTTGCGACGCCGGGCCCGGCGGTGCAACTCCTTCGACGTGAAGCTTCGTGAAGCAGCGGCCTACGTCTTCGCGGTGGCCCGCAGGTCGAGCGGCGTGCCCGCGTCGAGCTCGCGCTGGAGCGCCTCGAAGAGCCGGCCGACGTCTTCGCGCGACACCTTCACCCCAAAACCCTTCTCTTCGAGCACGTCGAGC
>JBBRUE010000297.1:0-8007 GCA_038248085.1 Myxococcales bacterium
CCGCGCTCGAGCTCGCTGGCCTCGCCGAGCACCTTGTTCTCTTCGTTGGTGTGATCGATGTGCAGGAAGGGCCGCTGCTCGCTGAAGAACGCCGGCTTGCTGCCGCCGGTGATGATGAAGTCGAAGTAGTTCTTCCAGCTCGGGTACTCGGGGAGCACGTCGTCGAGCAGGTACGACATCACCGCGTTGGTGTAGTCCCACAACGAGTTGGTGAGCACGAAGAGCTTCTTGCCGCCCGAGCGCAGCTTGTGGAGCGCCGGCCCGAGCTCCCCGTCCTTGAAGATGTAGCGGCCGATGTCGGCGCGGATGATCTTCTTGAGCGAGTTGTCGCGGTGGACGGTGTCGATCGCCTCGCGGATGTCGTCGTAGAGCTTGGTGTAGTTGACCTCGCGCTTCAGCTTCGTCTCGAAGAGGTCGATGATCCCCGCGAGCAGGCACGCCTCGGGCAACGCGAAGAGCGTATCGATCCACGCGTACTCGGTGCTCTTCATGCGGATGCGCTCGTTGCGGTACAGGCGCTGGAGGTCCGCTTCCGGGAGCCGGGTGCGGCCGTGGTACGCGCGGCCCACGTAGCCGAAACGATCGATCTTCAGCAGGTTGCCGTGCACCTTGTCGACGAACAGGCCGCGGAGCACGAACGCGTGATCGTACGGCACCTGGCGGATCTCGGCGGGGTAGTTGCAGTTCGCGATCAGCCGCTCGACGGTGAGATCGTACGAGAGCTGTTCGAGCCGGCGCAGGTGGTAGATCGCCAGCGTGTAGTCCATGTCGAAGCCGATCAGCTCGACCTTGCCCATGTGCAGGTTGCGGTTGACGAACATCTGGCGCGGCACCGGCGTCTCGCTGCGCGGAGGCTGGTGGAGAATGTGTTGAAGCTCGACGTCGCCGAGCAGCGTCTCCGCGCGCGACTCGGCTTCAAGCGCGTGCTGGCGATCGAGGGGAACGACGATGCTGCCGTGAATCGAGTCCAAGTTTTTCCTTTGGCGGGGCCCGCGTGCGACATTTATCCACGATGGCGGCCCGTCGCAGCAACGACGACGAACGACGAGAACTCCGGGTCCGCGTGGCGGGCCTCGAGGCGCGCGTGCGGTGGCTCGAGCAGAAGCTCAAGAAGGTCGTGGTCGCCGCCAAGGTGAAGCCGGCGCCGGCGCCGAAGGGCCCCAGCCGCCCCGTCTGTCCGGGCTGTTTCGCCGAGGTGCCGAAGGGCCAGCGAGACCGCACGTGCCTGTACTGCGGGTTCAGCTTCGAGGCGGTGGCCCCGTTTCGACCCCGCCGTCCGCGGTGACGAGGCTATAACCGCCGGGTGTATCGGCTGACCGGGCGACTCGAGCAGAGCCAGCTGGCGGACCTGTTCCGCGGCGAGCGCGTCGAGGCGAACGAGTCCGTCGTCCTCAAGCTGTTCCATCTCAAGACCTCCGACGCCGCCTACGCGAAGGTGGTGGCCGACGTGGCGCGGCAGCTCCAGTCGGTGACCCACCCTGGCGTGGCCCGCGTGCTCGACGTGGGGATGATCGACGGGCACCTCGCGATCGTCCGCCAGGACACCGGCAAGTACACCCTCGGGCTCGCGCTGCAGCGGCTCAATACGCGGGAAGTACACCTGCCTCCGGCGCTGGCGCTCACGTTGATCCTCGAGCTGCTCGACGCTGTCGGCGCGGCGCACGCGGCGGGCGTGGTGCACGGGGCGTTGACGCCCGGCAACATCATGCTCGGGGCGGACGGGCGCATTTCGGTGGCCGACTTCGGGGCCCTTACGGCGCTCCAGGCGTCGCCGGCCCTCACGAAGAGCTTCGGTCCGCGAGGGCGAGGCAGCTACCGCGCGCCCGAGCTGGGGCCCGGCGAGGTGCCGAACGTCTCCAGCGATCTCTATGCGCTCGGGGCGATCGCCTACGAGGTGCTGACGCTGCGCGAGGCCTCGACGGGCAACTCGACGGTCAGCACGCGCTCGGAGCGGCTGCCACCTCCGTCCCGGCTCGTGCGGCGGCTCCATTCGCGCATCGACCCCGTGATCATGCGCGCGCTCGAGACCTCGCCGACGCGCCGCTACAAGACGTGCGCCGAGTTCGCCGAGGGGCTGCGTGACTTCCTCTCGGCCAGCGGCGGCATTCCCCCGCGCGAAGACCTGCAGAAGTTCGTGGGCGAGCTGTTCCCCAACGAGGTGCAGGTCTCGGCGATGGGCCCGGTGCCGATCGAGCGGAGCTTCGAGCTGACCGACATCAGCGGCGTGGGGTCGATCGAGGCCGACGCGGTCGAGGTGGACGAGCGGGCTTCGTTCTCGGGCGGCAGGGTCGACGATCGCACGCCGACCAGTGACGGGCTGCCAGTGTTCGCAGGCGACCTCCCCGCACCTGCCATGCCCGTGGCTGTTCCCGCGCCGCTCGAGGCGAAGACGCTGCAAGACGTCCAGGCTGTGGGGAAACGGCCCGTGACGGAGTGGGAGGCGCCGCCCGCGGTCTTCACGCCCACGGCCTCGCAGTCGGGTCCCACGCCGCAACAAGCGCCGGCCGATCCGCTCAAGAATCGCGTGCGCGTCGTCGAAGACTTCGCGGAGATCCCCGGGCAACCGAAGCCTCCGCCCAAGGCCACGCGCCGCGAACGCGTGGCGAAGACGATCATGACCTTCGCCGTGCCCTTCAAGCGCGAGGGTGACCCGTCGGTGCCCTCGTACGACGAGATGCACAAGCGCGGGGCCCGGCAGGTGCGCGTCGTCAGCTCGCTGGCGATGATGATTCTCTTCGGGACGATCAGCGGCGCGATCTACGCGTTCCTCAAGTCGACCAACGACCCGAAGGCGCTGCTGATCAGCTACCTCCCGGTGCCGATCCAGGAGCAGTTCTTCACCCCCACCTTCCGGCCGCCGCCTCCGCCCACCGGGGGCAAGCCGCTCAAGCTCGCTGACTTCGACAAGCTCCACCCGGACAAGGCGTTCAACCCGAACCCGGGCGCTGAGCCGACTCCGAAGCCGCTTCCCCCGAAGGACCCCACGCCGACGCCGACCCCGGTGGTGAAGAAGAATGCCCCCGACTGCTTCGACCCGCCGAAGGGCAAGACGGCCTTCCTGACGGTCGAGTCACCGGTCGGCGTGCGCGTCGAGGTCGACGGCAAGCGGGTGTGCATCGCGGCGACGAAGCTGCCGGTGTCTGTGGGCTCGCACAAGGTCACCATCGTCGAGCCGAAGTCGAAGCAGGAGTATTCGTCCACCTCTCGCTTCGAAGCGGGGAAGACCGTGAAACTCATTCCGATGTTCCAGAAGCGATGATCGAGCGCGTTCGCGAACACACGCGGATCTTCATCGTCGAAGACCAGCCGCAGCTGCTGAAGAACCTGCTCAAGGTGCTCACGCTCTTCCCCGAGCTCGAGGTCGTCGGCACCGCGCAGGAAGGTGAAGATGGCGTGGAGCAGATGGTGAAGTTGCTCCCCGAGCTGGTGCTGCTCGATCTCGAGTTGCCCGGCATCGACGGCATCGAGGTCACCAGGCGGCTCAAGCGCCGCGCGCCGTCGATCGAAGTGTTGATCCTCACCTCGTTCGACGACGAGCAGAAGGTCTACGAGGCGATGCAGGCGGGCGCGTCGGGGTACCTGGTCAAGCGCGTGGGGCCGGACAAGATCCGCTCGGGGATCCACGACGTCATGGCCGGGGGCACGGTGCTCGAGGCGATCATCGCGCGGCGCTTCTGGAACTACTTCCAGTCGGTGCAGACGAAGAAGACCGAGCCGGGCAACCCGTGGGGCCTGACCCCGGCCGAGTTCGACGTGCTCAAGTTCGTCGCCAAGGGCCTCTCGAACGCCGAGGTGGGCCGGGTGATGGAGCTCGAGCGGCGCACCGTGCGCACGTACCTCAGCCACATCTACCGGAAGATGGGCGTCAACTCGCACGTCGACGCGGTGGTGATGGCGCTCAAGGCGGGGATCGTCGAGCTGTGATCGCGCTCGCGCTGTCCCTGCTGATCGCCGCGGCCCCCGGAGACGTCCGGGTGTCGCATCGCAAGGTGATGACGGCCGATGGAGCGGCGCTCGCGCTGCACCGCTACCTGCCTCCGGGTGAGGGGTCGGGCGCTCCGCCGGTGTTGTTGATCGCCGATGCTGGATTCGGACGGGGCCTGTTCGATTTCGGTGGCGGTGGGCTCGCACGCTTCCTCGCGGCGAGCGGGCGCGCGGTCTACGTCGCCGAGCTCAGAGGGCAGGGCGCGGCCGATTCGCTGCACTCGCTGCGGACGATCGTGCCGCTCGATCTCCCCGCCATCGCCGCCGCGATTCACGGGGAGCGGCCGGGCCCCGTCGACCTCGTCGCCCATGGGTACGTGGGCTCGCTGGCGCTGGCCGCGTCGACGCGCGAACTCCAGGTGCGGCGGGTCGTCGCGCTCAACACCCCGATGTGGCCCGAGGCGCCCACCGTGCTCGCGGCGTCATTCCTGTCAGGAGGCGGCCGCTTCTCGTCGCTCGCTTCGTCGCCCGAGGGGTTCGGGGCGTTCGAGCAGCTCTTCGCCATGGGGGCTCGGGTCGACCCGCGCGTGATGGCGGGCTTCGTCGGCAACGCGACGCGCGATCTCTCACGGCCAGTCGCCGCTGAGCTGCTGTCGTGGATGGAGCTGGGCGACCTTCCACTCGATGACGGCACCTCGGTGCGGTCGCGACTCGAGGCCTACGATCGCCCGACGTTGCTGCTCCTGGGCCTGGCCGATGCGTGGGCGCCACCCGAGAGCTGCGTGCCGCTGCGCGAACACTCGCGGGCGAAGGTCGAGCTGCGCATGTTCAACCGGGTCGCCGAGGGTGACGACTTCGGGCACGTCTCGCTGCTGCTGGGTGATCGCGCGCCGGCCTTCGTGTTTCCGGAGATCGAGCGGTTCCTCCGATGAGCCGGTTCGCGCTGATGGCGTTGATCGTGTCCGGGTGCGCCTCGCTGCAAGTCGTCCCGTTGCCGAAGGAAGCCGAGCTTCACCGCGCCCGCACCGACGACGGCTGGGAGATCTCGCTGACCCGCTACCGCGCGGTGGGCGAGTCGAAGGGGCTTCCGGTGGTGCTCTGCCACGGCATCTCCGCGAACGAGCGGAACATGGACCTCGACGATCAGCATTCGATGGCGCGCTGGTTCGCCTCGCAGGGTCGTGAGGCGTGGACGATGTCGCTGCGCGGAACCGGCAAGAGCGATGGCCTCGACGCCGCGAAGGGGAGGGCGGGGCCGATCTACTTCGACGATTACTGGAAGCACGATCTGCCGGCGGTGGTCGAGTACGTGAAGCGCGTCAGCGGCGCGCCGGCGATCGACTACGCGGGGCACTCGATGGGCGGCATGGTGCTCTACGCATACCTCTCGCAGGGCGGGCAGGGCATTCACGCGGCCGCGACCCTCGGGAGCCCCACCCGGCTCGACTGGGGCACGGGCATCGAGGGGCTGCTCAAGACCGTGGGCCCGAAGATCGTCACGCCGCCGTGGATGATCCCCAGCGCGTTCGGCGCGGGCCTCGCCTCGCCGTTTCAGAGCGACGATGGTCCGTTTCAGCGCCTCTTCTACAACCCGCAGAGCACCGACCCCGAAGCCTGGCGCCGGCTGATGGTCTACGGCACGGCCGACGTCGCGGGTGGCACGGCGCTGCAGTTGATCGAGCTGATCCAGACGGGACGGTTCACCAGCGCCGACGGGAAGATCGATCTGCGCGCCGACATGGCGAAGATCACCACGCCGGTGATCGTGGTGGCTGCGCGGCTCGACCGCATCGCCGTCGCGCCGGCGGTGAAGGACGGCTACCGCGCCCTCGGCGGCCCGAAGGAATGGCTGCTCATCACCCGGGCGAACGGAGCCCGCGGCGAGTACGGCCACATGGACCTGGTGATCGGCGACCGTGCACCGACCGAGGTGTGGTCGAAGGTCCTCGCGTTCTTCTCCGCGTATCCCTGACAAACGGTCAGGCCCGCTGATTACCCGCGCGAAGCACGCCCTCGGTGAGTACGTTTCGCGCAATTCATGCGCACGCAAAAGGCTCCGAAGTCGAAGCGCTCCACCGGACCCACGTTGCCCCCCGAGTTGAAGGCCATCGCCGACTCGGTCATCGAAGCGACGCTGCCCAACGGCTTGCAGATTCGCCTGCTCCCCACCGACGCGGTGCCGACCTGCAGCTTCTACACGTTCTTCCGCGTGGGCTCGCGCAACGAGCGGCCAGGCACCACCGGCATCAGCCACCTCTTCGAGCACATGATGTTCAACGGCGCGAAGAAGTACGGCCCGGGGAAGTTCGATCGCGTGCTCGAGTCGAACGGCGGCACGTCGAACGCGTACACCTCGAATGACGTCACCGTGTATTACGAGGACTTCATGTCGGAGGCCCTCGAGAAGGTGATCGATCTCGAGAGCGATCGCATGCGGTCCCTGTCGATCGCCCCGAAGATGCTCGAGAGCGAGCGCAAGGTGGTGATGGAGGAGCGCCGGCTCCGCGTCGACAACGAGATCGGCGGCCTGATGGACGAGGAGCTCTCCACGCTGGTGTGGAAGGCGCACCCCTACCGCTGGCCGGTGATCGGGTGGATGAAGGACATCGAGAACATCAAGCGCGAGGACTGCCTCGAGTACTTCCGTACTTTCTACGCGCCGAACAACGCGACCATCTTCCTCTCGGGTGACTTCGACCCGAAGGAGGCGCTCGCGCTGATCACCAGGCACTACAAGGGCATCAAGGCCGGGCCCGGAGCCCCGCCGGTCCTCGACGCCGAGCCCGAGCAGAAGGGCGAGCGCCGCGCCGAGGTCCGTCACCCCGCGCAGGCCCCGTCGCTGATGATCGCCTGGCGTGGCCCCGCGGGTACCGACGCCGACACCCTGGTGCTCGACGTGCTGCAGTACGCGCTGTCGGTCGGTCAATCGAGCCGGCTCACCAAGGCCCTGGTCTTCGAGCAGGAGATCGCGGTCGGCGTCTCCGTCGACTGGACCTGGCGCTTCGATCCCGGCGCCTTCACCATCGTGCTCGAGCTCAAGCAGCACGGTGACCCGAAGAAGGCCGAAGCGGCGCTGTACGCCGAGCTCAAGAAGGTCGCCGATCACGGCCTCGAGCCGCGCGAGCTCGAGAAGGCGAAGAACAACCTCGCCGCCCACCTGCTGCGCGAGCTGGCCACCAACAACGGCCGCGCCCACGCGCTGGGCACCTACGAGCTGATGCTCGGCGACTGGCGCCAGGGGCTCGCCTTGCCCACCCGCTACGAGTCGATCACCGGAGACCAGGTGAAGGCCGCCGCGGCGCGGTACCTCGCCCCTGAACGGCGATCCGTCGTCACGCTCGTGCCGACCCCCGAGGTGGAAGCGTGAAGGCCGCGGTCCCGAAGCTCCGTCCGTTGAAGTTGCCGCATCACGAGGTGAGGACGCTCCCCAACGGGCTCACCGTGCACCTCGTGCCGCGCGGCCCGTTGCCGCTGGTCGCCGTGCGCCTCGTCATTCGCAGCGGCAGCGCGTTCGACCCGCTCGGCAAGCTCGGGGTCGGCGACTTCGCGGCCCGGCTGTTCCGCCGCGGCGCCGCGGGGCAGACCGCCGATCAGATCAGCGACACCGTGGACTTCGTCGCCGCGAGCATCGGCGGTTTCGCCAACGAGGAGAACGTCATCCTCTCGCTGTCGACGCCCTCCAAGCACCTCGAGCCGATGTTCGAGTTGATGGGGCGGCTGTTGCTCCAGCCTGATTTTCCCGAGAGCGAGATCGAGCTCTCGCGCCGCCGGACCCTCGCCGCGCTCACCAACGATCTCGACGACCCCGGCTCGCTCGCTGATCGCGCGCTCGTCCGCGCCACCTGGGGCTCGCACCCGTACGCCTACGAGACGATCGGCGGGAAGAAGGACATCGCCGCCTACACCCGCGACGATCTCCGCAAGTTCCACAAGGAGCGAATCGGCCCGAAGATCGCTCACCTCTACCTCGTCGGCGCCTTCGACCTCGACGACGTGATGGCCACCGTCGAGCGCACGCTGGGCGGCTGGAAGGGCGGCCCCTCGGAGATCCCGGTGGTGTCCCCCTGGGAAGGGCTCGCCAGG